>JBDSKP010000065.1:0-2689 GCA_039916925.1 Duganella sp. | reverse complement strand
ATTACTGACCCAGATTTTCGGCAGCCGCAACCAGCGACTGCTCAAGCAATACCAAAAAACGGTACGCGAGATCAATGCGCTCGAGCCCGCGATGGAAAAACTGTCGGATGCCGAGCTGCAAGCGAAGACGCCCGCCTTCAAGGCGCGCATCGCCAATGGCGAGGCGCTCGACGCGCTGTTGCCCGAGGCCTTCGCCGTCTGCCGCGAAGCGAGCAAGCGCGTCTTCAAGATGCGCCACTTCGACGTGCAATTGCTGGGCGGTATGGTTCTGCACTTCGGCAAGATCGCCGAGATGGGCACGGGCGAGGGCAAGACCCTGACCGCGACCTTGCCGGCGTACCTGAACGCGCTGTCGGGCAAGGGCGTGCACATCGTCACCGTCAACGACTACCTGGCCCAGCGCGACGCCGAGACCATGGGCAAGCTGTACGCCTGGCTCGGTTTGACGACCGGCATCAACCTGTCGCAGATGGAGCACGCCACCAAGCAGGCGGCGTACGCGTCCGACATCACCTACGGCACCAACAACGAATTCGGCTTCGACTACCTGCGCGACAACATGGTGTTCGAGGCGGGCGACCGCGTCCAGCGCGCGCTCAACTTCGGCATCGTCGATGAAGTCGACTCGATCCTGATCGACGAAGCCCGCACCCCGCTGATCATCTCCGGCCAGGCCGAGAACCACACGGACCTGTACCACAAGATCAACGAGCTGCCGAAGATGCTCACGCAGCAGATCGGCGAAGAGACGCCGGACGGCAAGGGCAAGGTCGAAGTCCCCGGCGACTACATCAAGGACGAAAAGGCCCACTCGGTGCTGCTGACCGAGGCCGGCCACGAAAAGGCCGAGGCGATCCTGACGCAAATGGGGCTGCTGCCCGAAGGCGCCTCGCTGTACGACTCGGCCAACATCACGCTGGTGCACCACCTGTACGCGGCGCTGCGCGCGCACGCGCTGTACTTCAAGGACCAGCACTACGTGGTGCAGAACAACGAAGTGGTCATCGTCGACGAATTCACCGGCCGCCTGATGACGGGTCGCCGCTGGTCCGACGGCCTGCACCAGGCGGTCGAGGCGAAAGAGGGCGTCAAGATCCAGAACGAGAACCAGACGCTGGCCTCGATCACGTTCCAGAACTACTTCCGCATGTACGCCAAGCTGGCCGGCATGACCGGCACCGCCGACACCGAAGCCTACGAGTTCCAGGAAATCTACGGCCTCGAAACGGTCGTCATTCCGCCGAACCGTCCTTCGCAGCGCAAGGACCGCCAGGACCAGGTCTACAAATCGGCGGCCGAGAAGTACAACGCCATGATGCTGGAAATCCGCGAATGCTACGACCGCGGCCAACCGGTGCTGGTCGGTACCACCTCGATCGAAAACTCGGAACTGCTGTCGAGCATCCTGACCCAGGGCGGCCTGCCGCACAACGTCCTGAACGCCAAGCAGCACGCCCGCGAAGCGGAAATCATCGCCCAGGCGGGCAGCCCGAAGGCGATCACCATCGCCACCAACATGGCCGGCCGCGGCACCGACATCGTTTTGGGCGGCAACGTCGAAAAGCAGATCCAGTTCATCGAAGCCAATCCGGAGCTGAGCGACGCCGACAAGGCGGCGCAAGCGAAGGCGCTGCGCGACGGCTGGCAGGCCTTGCACGAGCAAGTGGTCGCCGCCGGCGGTTTGCATATCGTCGGCACCGAGCGCCACGAATCGCGCCGCGTCGACAACCAGCTGCGCGGCCGCGCCGCGCGCCAGGGCGACCCGGGCATGTCGCGCTTCTTCCTGTCGCTCGACGACCAGCTGCTGCGCATCTTCGCGGGCGACCGCGTGCGCGCCATCATGGACCGCCTGAAGATGCCGGAAGGCGAACCGATCGAGGCGGGCATCGTCTCGCGTTCGATCGAATCGGCGCAGCGCAAGGTCGAGGCGCGCAACTTCGACATCCGCAAACAGCTGCTCGAATACGACGACGTCGCCAACGACCAGCGCAAGGTGATTTACCAGCAGCGTAACGAGCTGCTGGAAACGACCGACATCTCGGAACTGATCGAATCGCTGCGCCACGGCGCCTTCACCGACCTGGTGCGCGAATACGTGCCGGCCGAATCGGTCGAGGAACAGTGGAACATCAAGGGCCTGCAAGCGGCGCTGGCGGCGGAATGGCAAATCGACCTGCCGCTGGCGGCGATGCTGGAGTCCGAGCAGAACCTCAACGACGACGACATCCTCGAGCGCGTGCTGGCGGCGGCCGACGCGGTGTACCAGGCCAAGATCGATATCGTCGGCAAGGAATCGTTCGGCGGCTTCGAGCGCAACGTCATGCTGCAAAGCGTCGACAGCCACTGGCGCGAGCACCTGGCCGCGCTGGACCACCTGCGCCAGGGTATCCACCTGCGCGGCTACGCGCAAAAGAACCCGAAGCAGGAATACAAGCGTGAAGCGTTCGAACTGTTCGGCCAGATGCTCGACATGATCAAGAACGAGGTGGTCAAGTTGATCATGACGGTGCGGATCCAGTCGCGCGAAGAGATCGACGCGGCCGAAGCGGCGATGCAGCAATCGCACGTGGAAAACGTCAGCTACCAGCACGCGGACTTCAATCCGAACGCGGCGCCGGAAGACCTGCTGGCACCGCAGCCGGCGCCTAACTTCGGTGGTCTGCCGCCAGAGCTGCAAGGCCTGAGCGGC
>JBDSKP010000064.1:0-10098 GCA_039916925.1 Duganella sp. | reverse complement strand
GGTCCAGCAGCTCCTCGCGAAACGCGAGCGTGGCGCCGGTGAGCCCGATCAGGATCAGGATCGTGCCGGCGGTGATGCCGACAAACCAGTGCAGCTGGAACCAGAGCTTTTTCACAGATCGACCTTTACGCCCAGTTTGATCAGGCGCGGCGCGCCGGAGCTCAAACGCGTGCCGGCGCCGGCCCAGTATTCCTTGCCGCCGAGGTTTTCCACATTGAGCTGAACGCTGGCGCGCTTGCCCATGACCATCGTCGCATACCGGGCGCCGGCGCTGAACAGCGTGACGCCGCCGAGGAAGGCCTGGTTCAAATCGTTGACCGGACGGCTGCCGGTGTAATACGCGCCGCCGTTGAACGACAAGCCGGGCACCGCGTCGAGTTCATACGACAGGAAGGCGCTGGCGGTGCGCCTGGCGGCGTTTTCCGGCAGCTTGCCGTTGTAGGTGGCGCCGATGTCGCGGAATTCCGGATCGATGAACTGGGCCGAGGTTTGCCACGACAGCTGGCGCGTCAACTTGCCTTGGGTGGACAGCTCCAGGCCACGGAAGTGCTGCTCGCCGTCGGCGCTGTAGATATTGGCGGCGTTGGTGTAGTAGCCCGGACGGTTGATCTCGAACAGCGAGGCCTGCACCAGCGTGCCGCCGGCGCCCGGCATGCGCCAGCGCGCGCCCAGTTCCTTCTGGCGGCTCACGCCCGGCGCCAGGCGCTCGTTGGCGTTGGCGGTGCCGGTCGGCGCGGTCTCGCCCTCCTCCAGCCCCTGCGAGCCGGAGACGTAAAACGACAGGTCGTCGGTGTATTTGTAGATCAGCGCCGCCAGCGGCGTGGTTTTGCTCACGTCGTAGTGGCTGGTGCCCTGGTCGCTCTTGTACTTCACGGCGCGCACGCCGGCCACGACCTGCCAGCGCGGCGACAAGGTCATGCGGTCGATCGCGTAGGCGCCCGAGTCGCGCGTCTCCAACCCGGCGGTGCTCGGCGTGGCCGGATAGGCGCCGACGGTATAGCTGGCGACCGGCGTCGGGTTGTATAAATTCTGCGACGGGATCGCGTAGGTGGCCTGATAGATCGGGTCCTGTCCCTTGTCGGTGCGGTTGACGCCCAAGGTGAGGTCGTGCCTGACCGGGCCTGTGGCCACCGTGCCGGCCAGTTCGGCGCGCAGCATGGTCGAATCGAGCACGCTGTGCTGCAGGTTGCCGGTGATGCGGCCGGCGCCGGTGGCGATCGCCGCGTTGTTCGTGAAGCGGAAGATCGCCAGCGCGCGGTCGCGCTCCGTCTCCGAGTGGCCGCCTTCGACGGTCAGCGCCCAGTTGTCGCCCAGCGCGTAGTCGGCGCGCAGCGAGGCGTTGGTGGTCTCGGTCTCGAACCTGGCCCAGTCAGGGCCGACCAGGCGCTTGGGATCGACCGTGGCCGGCAAGGTGATGGCGCCATTGACGGCGGTCGGCAAGGTGACGCCCACCTGCTCGGTGACGCGCCGTTTGTCGTATTCCAGATCGGCGGCCAGGCGCAGGCGCGCATTGACGCGCCAGTCCAGCGCCGCCGACACGAAGCGGCGGTTGCCGTTGCCCACATCGTCCATATAGCTGCCCAGCGTGCCGCCGGCGGCGTTGACGCGCACGCCGACCTGCCGCTGCTCGCCGAAGCGGCGCGCGACGTCGGCGGTGGCGACGGCCGTGCCGTTCTGGTCGACCGTCATGCCCACCGTGGTGACGGGCGCGGCGCCGGCGCGCTTGGTGACGAAGTTGACCACGCCGGCCGGCGACGTGAAGCCGTAGTACAAGGCGGTGGCGCCCTTCAAGATTTCGACACGCTCCTTGTCCTCCATCGGCACCTGGCCGAAATTCATGATCGGCAGCGAGCCGTTGAGGCGATAGTTGGTGCGGTTTTCCACGGCGATGCCGCGGATGACCAGCTGGTCCCAGGTTTCGCCGCCGTTTTGCTGGCGCGTGACGCCGGCCGTGTTGCGCACCGCGTCGTACAAGCCGCCCGCCGCCTGCAACTCCAGCACTTCGCGCGTGACGACGTTGACGGTCGACGGCACTTCCATGATGTCGGCGCCACGGAAGCTGCCCGCTTCCACCGTTGTCGGCGCGAAGCCGTCGGCCCGCGCCGCCGTCACCTTGACGGTCTGCAGGACTTTTTCGTCGGCGTCCTGCGCCAGTGCGGCGCACGGGAAAGCGGCGCACAGCGCGAGGTAGAGCGGAATCTGGCGAAACTGGGACATGGATGGACGGGAAGGCATCGAATTGAAAGGATGCCGTCATTTTACTCGATAATGAGAATGATTATCAATTCCCCTGCCAGCCACCCTATTTGCCGACCACCTCCGCCGCCAGCGTTTCCTTCAGCCTCTCGGTGCCCGCCTCCGCGTAGGCGCGGCACGCCTGGCGGTCGATAAAGGCCGCGTTACCCGATTGCGCCTGTTTGGCCAGGCGCTCCCACAGGCCGGAGGCGCCTGGATGGGCCGATATCAGGATGTCGCAATCGAGCGCGGCCACCGTGGCGATCGATTTTTTGAGATCGGCCAGCGCGTTCGGATAGGCCTTGGATTCGCTGTAGCGGAATGGCTTGGCGGTGATGGCGTTGAGGCTGTCCGCATAGACCATGGCCGCGCTCTTGCCGTGCTCGGTCGAGCGCCAAGTCCAGCTGACGCCGCCCTGCGTATGGCCCGGCGTGTAGCGCGCCGTCACCGCCAGCGGCCCGAGCTTGACCACTTCGCCATCGGCCACGGCGCGCGTGTTGGCGACCGGCTTCATCGCCTGCAAGGTGCTGTATTGAGGATCGCCCTTGGCCGGCTGGCCGCTGCGCAGCACCTTTTCGCCCTGCACGCTGGCCAGCACCACCGCCCCGGACAGCGCCTGTAATTCGCTGATGCCGCCGGCGTGGTCGAAGTGGTCGTGCGAGTTGAGGATGAACTTGACGTCTTCGAGCTTGAACCCCAACTGGCGGATGCGTTGCGCGATCATCGGCGCCGATTCGGGGCTGCCGCCGTCGATCAGGATGTGGCCCTGCGGCGACGTGATCAACACGGCGCTCAGGCCGTGCGTGCCGACGTAATAGGTATCGCCGAACACCGCGAACGGCTCCTGCGGATCGTTCCAGTTCTCGGCCATGGCCGGCGTCGCGGTCGAACCGGCGGCCAACGCCGCCGACAGGATCAAGCGTTTCATGCCTTGCATCGTCATTCCTTTGGTTGTCAAAACTTGTTCAGGCGCCGGCGATTCCCGCGTCCTGCGGGTACGTGTGACCGGTGCCACCCATATGCGACATTAGTCACATTACGACCGATTATAGTCGAAAACCAAGTCTTGGGAGGAAAACGGCGCAGGGATGAGCCAAACCAGGCTGGCTGGGCTGGGCGGCGGCGACGCCGCCGGTATGTCGCCGCCGTGTGTTGCAATCTGGCATTCCCGTCAAATGCTTGTTGCGGCGGCCATTACATTATGGAAGAATGGTATCAAAAATGCAAAATGACTAAAATCTTTACGCGGCGATACTTTTCGTCACCCTTCGGTGCTTTCCCCCCAACAGAGGACCGTATTCATGGATCAGGGCTTCGGCAATTCCGGCATGGCGCCAGATTTTTTCACGACCTACGACGCGCTGATGAACGCCCGCGACGAAACCGATACGGTCACGCGCCTGCAGACGGCGGCTCAAGAGCTGGGCTTCGACAAGGTGCTGTTCGCTGTCATCCCGCAGCCCAAGGTGAACATCGGCGAGATCTACCTGCGCAGCAATTATCCGGACCAGTGGCGCGAGCACTATGATCGCAATAACCTGCGCGCCGCCGATCCCACGGTCGAGTATTGCTTCAAGTCGAGTTCGCCGTTCGTGTGGATGCCGCAGTCCTTCAAAACCCCCGAGCAGCAAACGCTGTACGAGGAAGCCGCGTCGTTCGGCCTGAAGGTCGGCGTCACCCTGCCGATCCGCGGCGTCGGCGGCGAGATCGGCATGCTGACCTGCGTGCGCGACGAAAATCCCGGTCCCGCCTTCCTCAAGGACCTGGGCCAGAACCTGGGCGGCCTGTCGCTGCTGCGCGATGTCGCCTTCGATTCGCTGCACCAGTACGTTCACGCGTCGGTGGCGCCGACCGAGGAAGTGCCGAACCTCACCGCCCGCGAACTCGATTGCCTGCAATGGATGTGCGCCGGAAAGACCGCCTGGGAAATCGGCCGCATCCTCAGCATCTCGGAAGCGGGCGTCAACTTCCACATCACCAATCTGCGCACCAAGTTCGGCGTCAGCCGCCGCAACGACGTGGTGATCAAGGCGCTGCGACTCGGCCTGATCACCCTGCCCGGTTAGAGCCGTCGCTGTCGAAGCTGGCGGAGCCGACCTGCCGCAAGTCGCTGTCGTCGATCACGTGCAGCAGGTACAGCCGGATCAGCAGCAACACCGGCAGCGGCACCGGCCGGCCCCGTTCGAAACGGCTGCCCTGGGTCTGCGTCACCCCGAAACGGCGCCAGAACTGGGTCTGGTTTTCCCGCATCACATGACGCAGGTCGCGTATCAGGTTTTTGTCCCGCGGCGTAATCCTGTGCAGATTGGTTTCTCCGTCGGCGGTTTTCTCCGCCGGCCATTCCAGAATTAACCGCCCGTCCGTAATAAAGTCGGTCGTGGTTTTATTCAATTTAAGCATTTTATTCCTGCTTTAAAACACGGCGACGATATTTTTTTAATATCGCCGCCTTTTATTATCAATGCACCGCCTTGCCGAACAACGCCGTGCGGGTTTTTTCGCCCAGGTGGATTTCCAGGGCCACCGCGCGTTCCACGCCGATTTGCAGCGGTGGACCCATGCGGCTGGTGTCGACGCCGGTGTGGCGCAGCAGGCGCTCGATGGCGGTGGTGGTCACGGTCACATATTTGTCGATGCCCTGCTTGTCGGCGAACTCGACGATACCGCGCATCGCCGCGATGGCACGCTCGGCGAAACCGAACTTGGAGTCGCCCTCGGTCTCGATGGCGAAGCGGCTCAGTTCCCAGACACGCTCTTCCTGCGGGGCCGGCGCGCCGTGCAGCAAGGCCGGGAAGGTGTCCTTGAGCATGTAAGGGCCTTCGGTCGGCATCATGCGCCAGGTGCCGCACACGGTGTTGTTGTCGTCGCGGATCACCATGTAGTGCGGCTCGAGCGCGTCGTAACCATCGATTTCCATTCCAGCCAGAACCGGCACTTCCCAACCCATGCGGTCCTTGAAGACTTTGGCGCGCAGCACGTGCAGGTCGCGCAAGTCGTTACGGTTGAATTGGTTGCGTTGGTTGATTTGAATAGTCGAGCCCATGATGTTTTCCCTAGTAAGTTGATTTGGTTGATTAATCCGTTTTTACTTAAAGACTTTTGCTTCGTTTTTCGCTACTCATTTACTGCAGTTGATGTAGCTACTTTATGCGTTTCGACTAAGCAAAATAACTAGCAGGTCCACTAGTGAAACCTTCACAACAACCTATTAGAACTGCTAGTGCCCAAGGGATTAATAAATGATAAACAAATCAAAATTAGAGGGAAGTTATTAATTAAATAAAATAATTATTTCCTATTGGATAGGCGCCATCGGGCGTAACCGGGCGCCTATCGTCTATCCGTCCCATTGTTAGCCGGTGTCCTGCCAGGGCAGCGCGGTATCCCCGTTCAGATAGCGGAAGCGCACCGGCCGGCCGTGGCGGTAAGCCAGCGCCAGCTGGCACCCGCGCATGCGGCGCTGGGCGACGAAGCCGGTGGGCGCGATCCGGTCCGGCACCGGCGCGCGGTCGTGCGCGACGATCAGCCCGGAAGGCGTACGATCGAAACGGCAATCGGCCATCGGCTTGTGCATGCCCAGGCCGAGCGCCTTCAGATAGGCCTCCTTGAGCGTCCATTGCTCCAGGAAGCGGCCATAACGCTGCTCCTCGGGCACCTCCATCAGCTGCCCCAGGTCGTCCGCGTGGAAGTACTGCTTGGCGATGTGCATGAAACTGCCGCGTACCGGCACCACCGTCTCGACGTCCACCCCCAGCACCGAATCGCTGCCCACCGCCAGCGCCACGTGCGAGGCGCAGTGCGACAGGCTGAAATGCAGCGCCTCGTGCTCGGCCAAGGTGGGCCGGCCCCACTCGTCGCGCCGGAACGTCAGCGCGCGCGGGTCGGCGTCGGCATACGCACCCAGCACCAGCCGCTGCAACACCCGGCTTTGCAGGTATTGCCACTGGCGCTGCACCGGCCGGATCTTTTGCCAGTTCGCCAGCTCCACCGTCGCCAGCAGCGGCAGATAGCGCTGCGGCGAATCGTGCTCGGCCGAATGGTCGAGTTCCAGCAGATAGACCGCCACCGCGTTGTGGGCGGGCAGCCCGCGCGGGTCGATGGGCTGTGGCAGCAAGTCGGCATCATCCATGATGGTTCTCTCGTTAAAACGTTTGCAGCAGCACCAGGTGGGCCTGGTAGCGGTAGGGGGTCAAGCCGAATTCACTGCGGGCCGAGCCGGTGAAGGCGCTCAGGTCGGCCTTTAAAGTCAGGTGGTCGCGCAACTGCCAGCTCTTCGACAGCGTGGTCATCGCGCTGCCGTCGGCCACGCCGGCGAAGGTGGACAGATACCAGGTGGCGTCGCCCTGGCCCAGCTCGGCGCGCAGATACACATAGTCGCGCCGCACGCCGGCCGGCGCGCTGCCCAGCAGGGACAAATCGGTGCCCAGGTTGCCGACCGCGGCGCCGTGGTAGGGGCCGTTCAGCGCCGCGCTGTGCAGCGCCAGCTGCTGCTTGTACAGGTTCCACTGGTCGCCGGACAGGCCGTCGCCGTGGTGCACCCACTCGCCATACAGCGCCAGCGCGCGGCGCGGCGTCCAGGTGGCGCCGATCACCGAGCGCAGCCGGTAAGCGTGGCCCGGATCGTCGCTGAACGCCAGCGGCGGCAGATACAGGCGCGGCGGGCCGTCCAGCAGGCCGAGCGGGAAGCGGCGCGCCTCGGCGGGACCGTAATAGGCGTCGGCGCGCAACGTCACCTCGCCCACGCCATAGGAGCTCGACACGCCGGCGCCGACCCGCGCGCCATCGCGCTTGCGCAGCATCAGCGCCGTGTTCAGGCCCGGCGTCAATTCGGCCGACCAGCGCACCGCCAACTGGCGCGCGTTGCTGCGTTCGACCCGGTCGTTGCCGGGGTTGGCGGTGCTGGCCACCAAGTCGGTGGTGACCGTGTCGCCCAGATGGGTGGCCACCAGCATCGGCAGGCCCTGGCTGCGGCCTTCGGTGTCGAACACGTCGCGCAGATCGGTCTGCGACGACTTGAAGAAGCCCAGCGGCTGGAACGACAGGCCGCTGTCCCAGCTCAGCAATTGCTGGCCCGCCGAGAAATGCCAGCGCTCGCCCCAGCGCCAGCCGTAATGCAATTCCTGCAGCTTGAGGTTGCGCTCGGCCGGCCAGCCGTCGCCGCGCTCGCCGTCCAGGGTCAGGCGGGCGCGCCAGCGCACCCCGCCGACGGTGCCTTCGAGCCCCAGCGCCAGTTCGCCCGCCGCGCCGCCCGTATCGAACAGATTGTCCGGATTGGCGGCGGTGCCGCGCGCCGGCGTCCGCGTCAGCCCGGCCAGGGCGTAGCCGTGCACGCCGGCGTCGTCGGCCAGGACGCTGGCCGGCGCGGCCAACGCCGCGCACAGCAGGGGGGGAAGGAGCGCGCGCATCGACTCAGTTCTCCAGCGCCAGCGCCTGTGGCTGGAACATCGCGGCCGGCGTGCTGCTGGTGTCGACGGCGATGATCTGCTGCACCGTGCGCTTGTCCGGATTGACGGCGTCGATATAGGTCAGCGTGGTCAGCAGATTCTGGCCGCCGACCTTTTTCAGGCCGCCGAACTTGAGCGTCTTGAGCTTGCGGCCGGTGCCGGCCATCAGGTCGGCCTGCACCGGCACCTGGTCGGCCTTGTTCACGTACAGCGTGATGCTGGCGTACGACGCTTCCGGCGATTTGGCGGTCAAGGTCAGCACCCAGCAATCCTGCTCGTCGACGCGCGCCTCGTTCTGGGTGGCGTAGGCGGCGCTGTAATCGTCGGCCAGGTTCAGGCGCGAGATGTCGCCGATACTGGCCTGGCCGCGCAGCGTCTGCAGCGGCGTCAAGCGCATCGGACGGCGCGTGCGCGGTGCGTACAGCCAGTAGCCGCCCGGCGTGTACAGGTATTTCTGGCCGCGCTGGTCGCCGTCCTCGGCCAGCACCAGCGTGCCGGCGTCACGCCGGATCAAGCCGGTGTAGCGGTAGGTGTCCTGCGTGCCGTTCTCGGTCGTGGTCAGCGTGAAGCCCATTTTCAGGTTGGCGGCGCCGGGCCGGCGCAACGCGTCCAGCTTGGCCACCAGCGCGGCCGGGTCGGTGGCGGCGCTGGCGGCGGCCGGGCCGTGCCAGCCCAGGCCGGCCAGGGTGAGCGCGAGTACAGCGCCGAGATGCAGGGTTGGTGTCGTTTTCATCAGAGTGCTCCCAAAGCGTCGATTACCTTCAGCCGCGTGACACGGCCACTTGCCATCCATGCCGCCGCGATCCCCAGCAGCAGCACCACGGTTGCGATGCCGGCCGTGGCCGACCAGTCCCACAGCACGCGCAGCGGGTAGCCTTCGGTCTGGCCCGGCGGCGGCGGCATGGTGATGCGCAGCGCGTTGATGCCCTCGCCCAGCCCGGCCGCGGCCAGCATGCCGAGCGCCACGCCGATCACGCACAGCACCAGGCCCTCGAGCACGAAGGCGCGCCGCACATGCCAGGCGCTGATGCCGAGCGCGCGCATCACGCCGATCTCCCGCGACCGTTCCAGCACGCTGGTCAGAATGATGGTCGTCAGGCCCAGCAGGCTGACCACGAGGATGAACACGCCGAAGATGCGGAACAGGTTTTCGTACAGGCCCAGCACCTGGGTGTAGTACGGCGCCAGCTCCAGCCAGTTGCGCAGTTCCAGCCCCGGCAGCGCGGCGCCGAGGCGGCGCTGCACCGCCTCGACGTCGGCCTGGTCGTCGAGCAGCAGCGCGACGGACGAGACGCGGTCGGTGGCCAGCAAGGTCTGCACCATCGGCAGCTTGGCGCGCAGCAGATGCAGGTCGCGCTCCGGCGAGCCGGTGCTCTCGATGCCCACCACCTGCAGGTCGGCCGCGTTGATCGCGCCGCTCACGGTCGAGCTCAGCACTGTCACGGTCTGCCCCGGCGCCACGCCGAGGCGGTGCGCCAGTTCGGTGCCCAGCACCACGCCGTCGTCGGGCGCGGCGGCGTTCAGCTGCGCGCCCGCCGTCATCTCGTGGCTGGCGCTGAAGGCGGCGCTCTCGCGCACCGGATCGACGCCGCTGCCGCTGAAGGCCAGCGTGCGCGGACCGTTCGACACCAGGCCCTGGAAGCTCAGGCCGGGCACGATGCGGCGCACCGCCGGTTCGGCGTCGGCCGCCTTGTCCAACGCCGCGTACTGGGCCGGCGTCATGCCGTGCTGGAGTTGTTTTTCCTCGTAGGCGTCGAAGCCGCCGCGGGCGGCCACGCGCAGATGGCCGAGGCCGTCGTGGATGGTGGTGTGGCGCAATCCGACCCGGATCGCGTTGACGTAATCGGCGAACAGCATCATCGCCACCGCCGCCGACGCGATCGCGGCCAGCGCCAGCAACGAGCGGCGCCGGTTGGCGACGATGTTGCGCAAGGCAAGGGATAACCACATCATGACAGGGCTCCATTCTCAAGGCGGATCACGCGGTCGACCCGGTCCAGGCAGCGCTGGTCGTGGGTCGAGACCAGGGCGGCCATGCCGCTTTCGCGCGCCAGCGCGGCCAGCTGGTCCATCAGGCTTGCGGCGTTGTCGCGGTCGAGCGCGGCGGTCGGCTCGTCGGCCAGCACCACGCTGGGCTTGGCCACCAGCGCGCGCGCCACGGCGACGCGCTGCTGCTGGCCGCCCGAGAGCTCGTCGGGCCGGTGCGAGAGGCGGTCCCCGAGCCCCATGCCGGCGATCAGGCGGTCGAACCACTCGCGCTCGGGCTTGCGGCCCGCGAGCGTCAGCGGCAGCAGGATGTTCTCCTCGGCCGACAGGACCGGCACGAGGTTGAAGGCCTGGAAGACGAACCCGAGCCGGTCGCGGCGCAGCCGGGTCAGGGCCTTGTCGCCCAGGCCGGCGATTTCCTCGCCGTCGACGA
>JBDSKP010000063.1:0-2095 GCA_039916925.1 Duganella sp. | reverse complement strand
GGCCGCGCCGCGCTGATCGACGAAGCGCATCGCCGCCACCGCCTCGGCGATGTCGCCGGTCTGGGTGAAGTCCGCGTAGCCTTCGCCGTGGGCGATGGCGATCGGCGTTTGCGTGCCGGCCATGCCGTTGAAGAAAATCGACGGCGAATCGAGCACTTCCACCATCGCGAAGCGCGCTTCGAACTTCTCCGATTTATTGGTGGTGAATTTCGGCCACGCGTGCGCGCCCGGGATGATGGATTTCAGGTTGCTCATCATCTGGCAGCCGTTGCAGACGCCCAGGCCGAAGCTGTCGGCGCGCGCGAAGAAGCGGGCGAACTGCTCGGACAGCGCGGCGTTGAACAGGATGGTCTTGGCCCAGCCCTCGCCGGCGCCCAGCACGTCGCCGTACGAGAAGCCGCCGACGGCGATGATGCCCTGGAAGTCGTCCAGCTTGACGCGGCCGGCGATCAAATCGCTCATGTGGACGTCGACGGCGTTGAAGCCCGCCTGGTGCATCACGTACGCGGTCTCGATGTGCGAGTTGACGCCCTGCTCGCGCAGGATCGCCACGCGCGGACGCACGCCGGTCGCGATGAACGGCGCGGCCACGTTTTCGTTCAGGTCGAAGGTGATCCTCGGCGTCATGCCTGGTTCCGCCTCGTCCAGGATGCGGTCGTATTCGGCGTCGGCGCAGGCCGGATTGTCGCGCAGGCGGGCGATGCGCCAGCTCGTTTCGCTCCACAGGCGGTGCAGCGCGGAACGCGGCTGGTTGTAAATGACCTTGGCGTCGCGGGTGAATTCGATCGCGCCACGGTCGTTCGGCTTGCCGATGATATGGCTGCACGCGCCCAGGTTGAAGGAGCGCAGCACATCCATGACCTGCGACTTCTCGTCCGCGCGCACCTGGATCACGGCGCCCAGCTCCTCGGAGAACAGCGCGCGCAGGGTTTGCTCGTTGCGGCGTTCGGCGATCTGGCCGGCCCAGTTCTTGGCGTCGCCCTGGTCGGCGCCATGGCCTTGTTCCAGGGTCAGGATGTCGAGGTTGATCGACAGGCCGGCACGGCCGGCGAAGGCCATCTCGGTCAAGGTGCCGAACAGGCCACCGTCGGAACGGTCATGGTAGGCCAGCAGCTTGCCGTCGGCGTTCAGCTGCTGGATCGCGGCGAAGAAGGCTTTCAGGTCTTCAGGGCTGTCGACGTCCGGCGTCTCGTTGCCCAGCTGGCCGATGACCAGCGACAGCGCCGAGGCGCCCAGGCGGTTCTTGCCGCGACCTAGGTCGATCAGGATGATGGCGGTGTCGCCGGCGTCGGTCTTGATCTGCGGCGTCAGCGATTTGCGCACGTCGTACACCGGCGCGAAGGCCGAGACGATCAGCGACACGGGCGAGGTGATCGCCTTGGCTTCTCCGTCATCCTTCCAGGTGGTGCGCATCGACAGCGAATCCTTGCCGACCGGGATGCTGATGCCCAGCGCCGGACACAGTTCCATGCCGACCGTCTTGACGGTGTCGAACAGCGCCGCGTCCTGGCCAGGCTGGCCGCAGGCGGCCATCCAGTTGGCCGACAGTTTGATGTCGGAGATATCCTTGATCGGCGCGGCGGCGATGTTGGTGATCGATTCGGCGACGGCCATGCGGCCCGACGCGGCGGCATCGATGACGGCCAGCGGCGTGCGCTCGCCCATCGCCATCGCTTCGCCCAGATAGCCTTCAAAGCTCATCGCGGTGACGGCGCAATCGGCCACCGGCACCTGCCACGGGCCGACCATCTGATCACGCACCGACATGCCGCCCACCGTGCGGTCGCCGATGGTGATCAGGAACGACTTGTCGCCAACGGTCGGCAGCAGCAGCACGCGTTTGGCCGCTTCTTCCAGATCGATGCCGGTCAGGTCGATGGCTGGCAAGGCGTTGTGCACGTGATGCGCGTCGCGCTGCATCTTCGGCGGTTTGCCCAGCAGGACGTCCATCGGCATATCGACCGGCTCGTTGCCCAGCTCGGGATCGATCAGCTTCAGTTGACGTTCCTCGGTCGCGGTGCCGACCACGGCGAACAGACAGCGCTCACGCTCGCACAGCGCCTTGAACATCGGCAGGCTCTCGGGCGCGATCGCC
>JBDSKP010000062.1:0-2722 GCA_039916925.1 Duganella sp. | reverse complement strand
CGCACCTGGCGCCCATGGCGGACCCAATAGCGCGCCGAACCACGCATCGAACAATCAAGCGCCAGCGCAACAGGCCTACGCCGACGACGCTCAGGCGTTCGTCGCTCCGGCGCGCGCTGCGCCGGGGCCGGCGAAGGCGCCGTATGCCTACGTCATCACGCCAATGCCGGAGCTGGACTGGGACGGCAACTGGCCGGCCGTTGCCGCCGCCTTGCCGTTGCGCGGCGTGGCGCAGCAGCTGGCGATGCAGGCCGAGCTGATCAGCTGCGGCATTGACGGCAACGCCGTCGTCTTCAAAGTCCGCGTGCCGATCGAAACCTGGCGCACGCCGGGCAACGTGGAAAAGCTGACCGTGGCGCTGACCGAACGCTTCGGCCGCGCCGTGCGCGTCGACACTGAACTGGGCGCCGTCTGGTACACGGCCAGCGCCGAGGCGCAGGCGCACCGCGCCGCCTGCCAGCGCGCCGCCGAGGAAACCATCGCCAACGATCCCTTTGTGAACAGCATGATCCGCGAATTCGACGCCTGGGTCGTACCGGGCTCGATCGTGCCGCCGGCGGCCGCTTCGGCCTCGACCTGATCACATTTCTTACCTTTCAAACACGGAGAACTCCATCATGATGAAGAACCAACTGGCGGGCTTGATGAAGCAAGCGCAAGCAATGCAGGACAACATGAAGAAGGCCCAGGAAGCGCTGGCCCTGATCGAGGTCGAAGGCCCGTCCGGCGCCGGCCTGGTCAAGGTGGTGATGAGCTGCAAGAACGACGTCAAGCGCGTGTCGATCGATCCGTCGCTGCTGGCCGATGACAAGGACATGCTGGAAGACCTGGTGGCGGCCGCCTTCAACGACGCCGTGCGCAAGGCCGAGGCCACCTCCGCCGAGAAGCTGGGCGGCCTGACCTCCGGCATGAACCTGCCGGCCGGCTTCAAGATGCCGTTCTAAGGAGCGGCACCCGGCCCCATGTCCAAGTCGCTGGAATTCCTCACGGAGGCGTTGCGCCGCCTGCCCGGCGTCGGCCCCAAGTCGGCGCAACGGATGGCGTTTCATTTGCTGCAGCATGACCGCGAAGGCGCGGACATGCTGTCGCGCGCGTTGCACCAGGCCGTCAATGCCGTGCGCCACTGCGCGCTGTGCAACACCTTCACCGAGGAAGCGGTCTGCGACATGTGCACCGACGAGCAGCGCGACCGCCGCCTGCTGTGCGTGGTCGAGACGCCGGCCGACCAGCTGATGATCGAGCAGACGCTGACCTACAAGGGCTTGTACTTCGTGCTGATGGGACGGCTGTCGCCGCTCGACGGCATCGGGCCGAAGGATATTCATCTGGAAAAACTGGTGGCGCGCGCCGCCGACGGGCTGGTCACAGAGGTGGTGCTGGCGACCAATTTCACCAACGAGGGCGAGGCCACCGCGCACTACATCAGCGAGCTGCTGAAGGCGCGCGGCCTGCACGTCAGCCGGCTGGCGCGCGGCGTGCCGGTCGGAGGCGAGCTCGAATACGTCGACGCCGGCACCATCGCCCGCGCGATGCTGGATCGCAGATCGACATGACAGATAAGACCACCGCTTTACCCCTGGCCGGCATCAAGGTGCTGGAATTGGGCACCTTGATCGCCGGGCCTTTTTGCTCGCGCATGCTGGCCGAGTTCGGCGCCGAGGTGATCAAGATCGAGTCGCCCGACGGCGGCGATCCGATCCGCAAATGGCGCGTGTTGAAGGACGGCACGTCGCTGTGGTGGTCGGTGCAGGCGCGCAACAAAAAATCGCTGACGCTCAATATGAAGAGCGAGCGCGGCCGCGCCATCGCCCGCCAGCTGGCGCTCGAGGCCGACATCATCGTCGAGAACTATCGTCCCGGCGTGCTGGAAAAATGGGATATCGGCTACGAGCAATTGAAGGCCGTCAATCCGGCCACCATCATGGTGCGCCTGTCGGGCTTCGGCCAGACCGGGCCGATGAAGGATTTGCCGGGTTTCGGCGCCATCGGCGAATCGATGGGCGGCCTGCGTTACGTCTCCGGCCACGCCGACCGGCCGCCGGTGCGGGTGGGCGTGTCGATCGGCGACTCGGTCGCGGCGCTGCACGGCGTGATTGGCGCGATGATGGCGCTGCGCCACCGCGACACCACCGGCGGCAAGCACGCGGGCGAGGGCCAGATGGTCGACGTCGCGCTGTACGAATCGGTCTTTAACCTGATGGAATCGCTGGTGCCGGAGTTCGACCATGCGGGCGTGGTGCGCGAGCGCACCGGCGGCGCGTTGCCGGGCATCGTGCCGTCGAACACTTACACCACCAGCGACGGCGAGAATATCGTCATCGCCGGCAATGGCGACGCCATCTTCAAGCGGCTGATGCTGGCCATGGGCCGCATCGACCTGGCCGGCGACCCGCAGCTGGCGCGCAACGACGGCCGCGTGCCGCGCACCCGGGAAATCGACGACGCGATACAGGCCTGGTGCGACACGCAGGATATCGACGGCGCGCTGACGGTGTTGAAGGCGGCCGACGTGCCCGCCGGGAAGATTTATTCGGTACGCGACATGATGACCGATCCGCAGTTCCTGGCGCGCGGGATGTTCGAGCAGCACCAGTTCGCCGATGGCACGCCGGTCAAGCTGCCGGCGATCTCGCCGAAGCTGTCGGCGACGCCGGGCCGCACGCAATGGATAGGGCCGGCGCTGGGCGCGCACAACGATGAAGTATTGCGCTCGCTGGGCTAC
>JBDSKP010000061.1:0-2587 GCA_039916925.1 Duganella sp. | reverse complement strand
GGCCCTGCTGGCCGAATTGCAGCCCGGCGCCACCCCGGCGCAGTTGCGACGCATGTTGCAGCCGCCTGAAGTGTTGAACGCTGTTAATATTGACGCATGCGCCACTATTTCCCATCTCATCAGCCATTGCAGCTGCGGCTGCTCCGTCAAAGACAGCCAGCGCGGCGCCAATCCGTGAGACCGACGGGTGGCGCGCTGGCCCTCGCCTGCCTGTGCGTGCTGCCGTTGCCGCCCGCCGCCGCGCAGGTCGACATCAGCGGCAGCGTCGCGCTGCAGTCGGAATACCGCTACCGCGGCCAGAACCCGGGCAAGGGCAACGCCGTGCCGCAGGTCACCGTCAATATCGACGGCGTGGCCGGCTGGTATCTGGGCGGGTTCGCCAGCGCCATGACCATCGGCGACGACGATGGCTACAAGCTGCAGGGCTACGCCGGCTACGCGCGGCGGATGGCGTCGGGCGGCAGCTGGGAGGCGGGCTGCAGCCGCATCACCTACACGCAGGCCCACCCGAACGACTTTTCCGAATGCTACGCGGGCCTGAGCTTCGAGCGTGGCAGCACGCGGATCTACTACTCGCCAAAATATCTGGGTTTCCCCGTGAAGACGGTATACGCCGAGGTCAGCGCGTTCTACCCGGTGCACCCGCGCTTCAATCTGATCGCCCATGCGGGCGTCCTGCATAACGTCAGCGGAGGCTACTGGCCGGGCATCCCGACGTCGTCGCGCATCGACGCGCGCATCGGCATCGGCGTCCCGTTCGGCAATTGGACCGTGCAAGTCGCCCGCGAATATGTGCAGGACGACGGCCGGCGCTACGCCTGGTACCCGGTGCATCCGCCCAAATCGTGGAGTTGGGGCCTGACATACGCGTTCTAATCCGCAGGAAACTCACCTCGCCACCCTGGCCGCCCCGGCCATGAACACGCTGGTCCTCATCGCAGGCCGGCGACGGGACGCATGCGCTGTCCGGCCGCAGCATCATGCGACAAGAAAAATAACTAGCGCAAAAGAAATTACTCAATTACAATTCAATTGTCTTATGAAGAAGACTAATTTCTAATAAACAACATTTCGGGGAATCAAAAATGCCAATCACGAACCTGTTCAAATCCGTCGCGCTCGTCGCCCTGCTGTCCGGCGGCAGCGCCTTCGCCGCACCGGTGGAACTGCTGGTGAACGGCAGCTTTGAAGCGACCCACCAAGCGGCAGGCAGCTGGGCCAACTACGCCAACCTGACCGGCTGGGCCGGGGGGAATAGCGGTATAGAACTGCGCAACAACGTCTACGGCGTGGCGCCCGATGGATTCAACTTCGTCGAGCTGGACACCACGCGCAACAGCAGCATGACCCAGACCGTGCTGACCACGCTCGGCCAGCACTATACGCTGAGCTTCCAGTTCCAGGACCGCCCAGGCGTAGCCACCTCGTCGCAAGGCCTGTCGGTGGACTGGGGCGGCAACGAGATCGGCCACGTCAACAACTCGCTGAACGGCGGCTGGCAAACCCAAACCTACTCGCTGATCGGCGACGGTTCGGCGATGAAACTGAAGTTCATCGCCACCGGCACCAGCGACGCCCTGGGCACCTCGCTGGACAATGTCTCGTTGACCACCGCCGTGCCTGAGCCGGAAACCTACGCGATGCTGCTGGCGGGCATGGGTCTGGTCGGCATGGCAGCGCGCCGCCGCAAGGCCGCCAAGTAATCCCCGCGATACGCCGTCAAAAAAGAACGCCCTTCCGGGCGTTTTTTTCGTTTCAGGCCGCGATACGTCCGCGCAGGGCTTCGACCGACGCGCGCCAGTCGGCGTAATGTTCGCTCTCGGCCCACAGTTCGCGCAACTCGGACTGTTCGGACAGGATGCGCTCGATGGCGCGGCGGGCCTTGTCGGCCAGGTCGGCACGCGCGCGGGCCTTGGCCTTGCGCGCGTCCACCCAGTCATCGACGGCCGCGCTGTCGTCGCTGCGCTCGCCGCCCTTGCCCTGCAGCCGCGCCAGCACCTCGATCGCCACCAGCGCCTCGGCCGCGAACGGCGCTTCCAGCATCCGGCCCGGATCTTCCAGCGCCACATCCAACGTATTTTCCACCGCTTCCAGATTGCTGGTCTGGGCCAGGTCTTCCGCCCAATCCTGCGCGTAATCGTTGCCGAACGCGTCCACCGCCCATGTACCCATTTCCCGCTCCCTATGCTTTGGCGGGTTTGATCAGCGACGCGTCCTTCTGCGTTTTCACCACTTGCATCGCGGTCGCGATCAAGCCGCTCATCTCACCCAGGTTGGCCGGGATGATAATCGAATTATTGGTTTTTGCAAGCTGGCCGAAGGCGCCGACATACTGCTCCGCCACCTTCAGGTTGACCGCGTCCTCGCCACCCGGTTCGCGGATCGCCGCGCCCACCTGGCGCAGCGCCGAGGCGTTGGCCTCGGCCAGCGCGACGATGGCCGCCGCCTGGCCTTCGGCGCGGTTGATGGCCGCCTGCTTGTCGCCTTCCGAGCGGGCGATCTGCGCTTCGCGCTCACCGTTGGCGATATTGATCTGCTCTTGCTGGCGTCCTTCCGAGGCGGCGATCAGGGCGCGTTTTTCGCGCTC
>JBDSKP010000060.1:0-6978 GCA_039916925.1 Duganella sp. | reverse complement strand
GGCGGCGGGCGACGATGTCGGTGAACGTGCCGCCGCGGTCGACCCAGAATTGCCACAGCATGGATTGGGTTGGAATATCGTTTTTCATGTTGATGCCTTTGATCTTTTGTACTGTGAAATCAGCGGTTGGTCAGGACTCGAGTTTTTTTCCGGCCGTTTCGGGCAACGTCAGCGCCGCCAGGATCATCACGCCGTACGCGGTACCGGCGAACACGCCGATCGCCTCGCCCAGCGGCATCGACTGGCTGCTCAAGCCGATCATCAGCGGGAACAGCGAGCCGATGGCGCGGCCCATGTTGTAGCTGAAGCCCTGGCCGGAGCCGCGCATCGACGTCGGGAACAACTCGGTCAGGAAGGCGCCCATGCCGCTGAAGACGCCCGACACGCAGAAGCCGAGCGGGAAGCCGAGGAACAGCATCACGCTGTCGTTGACCGGCAGCCGGGTGTAGGCCAGCGCGATGCACATCGAGCCGCCGGCGAACAGGATGAAATTCTTCTTGCGGCCCAGGTAGTCGGTCAGGAAGGCGCTGACGATGTAGCCGACATACGAGCCGACGATCACCATCGCCAGATAGCCGCCGGTGCCCAGCACCGTCAGATGCCGTTCGGTCTTGAGGAAGGTCGGCAGCCACGTGGTGATGGCGTAGTAGCCGCCCTGGGCGCCGGTGGTCAGCAGCACGGCGCGCAGCGTCACACTGAGCATCTTCGGCGCGAAGATGGCGGTGAACCGGACGCGGTCCTCCTTGGCCATCACCTTGTTTTGTTCCGCGATGAAGACCTCCGGTTCGTCGACGAAGCGGCGGATGAAGATCACGAACAGCGCCGGCAATATCCCCAGCAGGAACAGCGAACGCCATGCCCACTCGGGCGGTAGCAATGTGAACATCAACGCGTATAGCAGCGCCGACACGCCCCAGCCAAGCGCCCATCCCGCCTGCACCATGCCGACCGCCTTGCCGCGGTCCCTGGCGCGTATCACCTCGCCGATCAGGATGGCGCCGGCGGTCCACTCGCCGCCCATGCCGAAGCCCATCAGGCCGCGCGCCCACAACAGCTGCTGGAAGTTCTGCGCCAGGCCGCACAACACGGTGAAGAAGGCGAACCACAGGATGGTGATCTGCAGCGTCTTGACGCGGCCGATGCGGTCGGACAGGATGCCGGCGATCCAGCCGCCGAGGGCGGAGGTCAGCAGGGTCACAGTTCCGATCAAGCCGGCGTCACCCTTGGACAGGCCCCAGGTGGCGATCAGCGTCGGAATCACGAAGCTGAGGAACTGGGTGTCCATCGCGTCGAGCGCGTAACCGATCTTGCAGCTCCAGAAGGTGCGGCGCTCCTTGGCGGTCAACGCGTGGAACCAGGCGAAGTATCCCTCCGGCTGCCCGGCGCTTGCTACTTTTGTGTTCATCGTGCTCTCCTTTTTTAGAGGCGGCACTCCCCCCGGCGGGCACGCAAGCGGACCACCGTCGAGGTGCAGCCATTTTGTTTAAACTAGAATGCGGCCAGCGAAGCGTTGCGTATGTCCGTCACCAGCATGTAGCCCGGCTGGTGGGTGATCACCAGCGGCAGCCGCGCGTGGCGTATGGCTTCCTGCGGCGTGACGCCGCAGGCCCAGAAGACCGGGATCTCGTCCGGCATGACCTCGACCGCGTCGCCGTAGTCGGGAAGATCGAGGTTGGCGATGCCGATCAGCGACGGGTCGCCCAGATGCACCGGGGCGCCGTGGACGGCCGGAAAACGGCTGGTGATCTGGATCGCGCGGATCGCGTCGGCCGCCTTCATCGGCCGCATCGACACCACCATCCCGCCGCCGAACGGACCGGCGCCGCGGTTGGCGATATTGGTGCGGTACATGGCGACGTTGCGGCGCTGCTCGATGTGGCGCAACCGGATGCCGGCGTCGATCAGCATCTGCTCGAACGAGAACGAACAGCCGATCGCGAACACCACCAGGTCGTCGCGCCAGATGTCGTGCAGCGCCGACGCCCGCGCCGCCACCACGCCGTCGCGATAGACGTTGTAGCCGGGCGTGTCGCTGCGCAGGTCCATGTCGGCGCCGAGGCTGGCGACATCCCATTGTCCGGGTTCGCCGACGGCCAGCAGCGGACAGGCGCGCGGGTTGCGCTGGCAGAAAAGCAGGAAGGCGTCGGCGTGCATTTGCGGCAGGATCACCAGATTGGCCTGCGCGTACTCGCCGCAATAGCCTGCCGTCGGCAAGCGGAATTCGCCGCTACGTACCTTGTGCCTGAGTTCAAGTGGGGTCATGGTCGTTTCGCTCATCGTGATGTGAAAACTGCATGAGTTCAGAATAAACTTGAATACCGCATCATGCTATCTAGTTATTTTTGCTGTGGTTGTATAGTTTTTCTTATCGTCGTGCGCTATCCCGGTGCATGCGGTTAAGGTATTCTTGTTCCATGAACACCCGCTTCCTTGAAACCTTCGTCACGCTGGCGCAGCTGCGCAGCTTCCGCGCCACGGCGCGCGCGCTGCACGCGACGCCGGCGGCGATCTCGCTGCGCATCAAGTCGCTCGAGGAGGAATTGCAGACGGAGCTGATCGACCGGAGCTGCAAGGACTTCCGCCTGACGGCCAACGCCGAGTACCTGCTGGGCCACGCCAAGGCGGTGGTCGACGCCACCCGCAGGCTGCAGGCGGCCGCGCACAAAGATAGTGCGGTGCGTGGCCGGCTGCGCCTCGGCGTGATCGAATCGGTGGTCCACAGCTGGCTGGCGCAGTACATCCGCCAGCTCAATGTGTTGTATCCGGAGCTCGAAGTCGATCTGGCGGTCGACATCAGCACTGTGCTGGAGCGGCGCCTGCGGGCGCGCGAGCTCGATCTGGTGATCCAGGTCGAGGGCGTCGAGAGCAGCGACATCGTCTCGGAGGCGCTGGCGGTCTATCCGCTGCACTGGATCGCGCGCCGCGGCCTGCTCGACACGCGCAAGGAAGGCTTGAACCAGCGGCTGCTGCAGCTGCCGCTGCTGACGTTCGGACGCGGCACCGCGCCGCAACGCGCGCTCGAGGAAATCGTCAGCAAGATGGCCAACCTGGCGATGGTCCCGCTGGAGCAGACCCGCATCACCTGCTCGCCGTCGGTGGCGGCGATCGTCCAGCTGGTCAAGGACGGCTATGGCGTGGCGGCGATCCCCAGCCTGTTCGTGGTCGCCTCGCTCGAGAGCGGCGAATTCATCGAACTGCCGGTGCAGCCGGAGCCGCCGTCGATCATCGTCTCGCTGTGCTTCCATTCCAACGCCGAGATGCTGGTGCACGCGGCGGCCAACGCCGCGCGCCACGCCTGCGCCACCTACTGCGCGCAGATCGACCGGCGTTACATCAAGTCGCTGGGTTGACGGCCGTCGAAACGCACGCATTGGCGGATTACGCCGCGCTAATCCGCCCTACGTGCCTCCTCGTCGAAGCCGAAGGCTAGCCCTTGCGCGCCGAGACGACGATGCCGGCGACGATCAGCGCGAACGCCGCCGCGTGGTAGGCGTGCGGCGCCTCGCCGAGGAAGGCCGACGACAGCAGCGCCGTGAACAACGGCGTCAGGTTGACGAAGAAGGCGCCCACCGACGGTCCGGCCTGGCGCACGCCCTCGCCCCAGCAGCGGAACGCGATCACCGCCGGGAAAATCGCCACGTGCAGCAGCGCGGCACCCAGCCACCAGCTCCACCGCACCGGGATCGCCCCCAGCCATTGCTCGCCCAGCGCGAAAGCGCCAGACCACAGCGCGCCGAACGCCACCTGCGCCGCCAGGAAACCGGCCCAGTCGGCGCGGATCGCGGCCGGCTCGCGGGTGCGCATCAGCATCCAGCTGTAGAACGACCAGGCGATGGTGGCCAGGATCATGAACAAATCCCCCGCCACCAGGCGCAGCTCCAGCACATGGCGCCATTCCCCGCGCGCCAGCACCACCAACACGCCGGCGATCGACAGCGCCGCGCCGGCCATCTGGCGCCCGCCGACCGCCACGCCGAAGAACAGCCGGCCCGTCAGCATCATCCACACCGGCAGTCCCGACGCCACCAGGGTGACGTTGATCGGCGTCGAACTTTGCAACGCCAGGTACTGGAACGTGTTGTACAGACCGATGCCAAACAGCCCCAACACGGCGTAACGCCGCCAGTGGCCCCACAACGGACTGTCCCGATGGAACACCGGTCCAGCCAGCGGCAGCAGGATCAGCAAGGCGATCAGCCAGCGCAGGAAGTTGAGCAGCACGGGCGGCAACATGTCGTGCACCAGGCGGCCGATGATGGCGTTGCCGGCCCACAGCAGTGGTGGCAGGGTCAGCAGGAAGATGGTCTTGGGGGTCAGGCGTTGGGTCATTATCGTTATAACTTTGCAACATTACGACTTCGAGCATAACCGATTCCGCCGCTTTGGGTGGCCGGCGGCGATAGAATTAGCGCGTCGGCGCCGCGGCGCGGTAAAATACCCATTGCTGAGCCACTCACTTGGACTATATGAAATTCTCTAAACAACATTCGATGTACGAATCCGACCACACCTTGTTCATCAAGTCGCTGAAGGAAAAGAACCCGGCGATCGAGGAAGGTCAACGTCTGGGCCGCGCGCTGCTGTGGGACAAGGCGCCGCTGTCGCTCGACGAGCAGGAACGCCAGCTCAAGTCGGCCGTCAAGCAACAAGCTTACGTCTACCAGAACAAAGTCTAAGGACTTGGGGCGGCACGGATGTTGCCAGACGACACGGCTGAACGGCCGGCCGACGATGTCGCCGACACGCGGCCGGCGGTAACCGCCGACGGCGACGCCGCAGCGGAAGCCCCCGTGCCGCCGGAGATCGCCGGCGCGGCGACGGCCGTGACGCCGGAAGTGGCCGCTTTCGCCCGGCTGTACGGCGAGCCGCTGCTCAAGCTGCCCAACGACCTGTACATTCCGCCGGACGCGCTGGAGATCTTCCTCGACGCCTTCGAAGGTCCGCTCGACCTGCTGCTGTACCTGATCCGCAAGCAAAACTTCAACATCCTCGACATCCCGATGGCGCAGCTGACGCTGCAATACCTGAAATATGTCGACCAGATCCGGCTGTCGAACCTCGAGCTGGCCGCCGAATACCTGCTGATGGCGGCGATGTTGATCGAGATTAAATCGCGCATGCTGTTGCCGCAGCGACAATCGGACCTGGAGATCGAGAGCGACGACCCGCGCGCCGAGCTGGTGCGACGTCTGCTGGAATACGAGCAGATCAAGCTGGCCGCGTACGACCTGAACACGATCCCGCAGGTCGACCGCGATTTCGTGCGCACGCAAATCTTCATCGAGCAAAGCCTGGTGCCGACCTGGCCGGACGTGGCGCCGGTCGACCTGCAGCAGGCGTGGCTGGACGTGATCAAGCGCGCCAAGCTGACCCAGCACCACAAGATCAGCCGCGAGGAGCTGTCGGTGCGCGAACACATGACCGGCATCTTGCGGCGCCTGCAATCGAGCCGTTTCGTCGAGTTCGCCGATTTGTTCGACATCGCCGGCGGTGTGCCGGTGGTGGTGGTGAACTTTGTCGCGCTGCTCGAGCTGGCCAAGGAGACGCTGATCGAAATCACCCAGGCCGAACCGTTCGCCCCGATCTATGTGCGGCTGGCCTACTCGCCGGCCTGAGCGGCCCGCACGCGGTCCACACCCACCGAATTCCCTTTTTACGCCGATAGCGACCATGTCATGAAAATCATCACCACCATAGAAGAACTGCGCGACCAACTGAGCGGTCAACTGCGCACCGCCTTCGTCCCCACGATGGGCAATCTGCACGAGGGCCACCTGTCGCTGATGCGCCTGGCGCGCAAGCATGGCGATCCGGTGGTCGCGTCGATCTTCGTCAACCGCCTGCAGTTCGGCCCCAACGAGGACTTCGACAAGTACCCGCGCACCTTCCAGGCCGACGTCGAGAAGCTGGAGAAGGAAGGCGTCTACGTGCTGTTCGCGCCGACCGAGAAGGACCTGTATCCGGAGCCGCAGGAATTCCGCGTCAACCCGCCCGCCGACCTGGGCAACACGCTCGAGGGCGAATTCCGCCCCGGCTTCTTCACCGGCGTGACCACGATCGTGCTCAAGCTGTTCTCGTGCGTGCAACCGAAGGTGGCCGTGTTCGGCAAGAAGGACTACCAGCAACTGATGATGGTGCGCAACATGGCGCGCCAGTTCGCGCTGCCGACCGAGATCATCGGCGCCGAGACGTACCGCGCCGACGACGGCCTGGCGCTATCGTCGCGCAATATGTACCTGTCGGAGGCGGAGCGGGCGGAGGCGCCGGCGCTGTTCCAGAGCCTGAACTACGTCGCCAACGAGATGCGCGCCGGCCACCTGGACATATTCCAGGTCGAGCACAAGGCGATGGAGGATTTGGCCAAGCGCGGCTGGAAGCCGGACTACGTGTCGATCCGCAAGCGCAGCGACCTGCAGCCGCCCAGCGCGGGCGATCTGGCGCAGGGCTCGCCGCTGGTGGTGCTGGCCGCCGCCAAGCTCGGCTCGACCCGTTTGATCGACAACCTGGAAATCTAAGGGCGCGGGTTCACCGCCGGGGCGGCCGGTGCAGGGAGGGTGACGCCCTGCGGCGAAAGCTGGATGATCACCGGCGGCGTGGCCGGCGCCGCTTTCGGCACGGCGTTGTTCAGCACGAAGGTCATCACCGTGATGAAGATCGCCATGGAGGCAAGGAAAATGCTGACCATCCACTGCACCATGCGCGCGCCGACCTCGGCGATCTCCTTGCGCAGTTCGGCGCCCAGTTTGTCGATCTTGGCGTTGAGCTCGGCTGCGACGGTATCGATCTTGGCGTTGAGCTCGGCAACAGATTTATCGAATTTGGCGTTCATCTCGGCGAATCGGCTATTCACATTCGCCTCGAACGCGTCCAGCCGGCCATCCATGCCGGCCCGAGCCGCCTCGACCTTGGCATCGATGTAATCTTTGTCGGAATTGGCGTTCATCGTCGGAGTCCGGGTCATCCGGGTTTTGGTGGCGC
>JBDSKP010000059.1:0-3432 GCA_039916925.1 Duganella sp. | reverse complement strand
ACGTCGACGGCGGCTGGGCCGCGCTGGCGTGCGATCCGGAATACGGCGGCCAGGGCCTGCCGGTGCTGCTGAACAACTCGTTCTATGAAATGCTGAACTCGGCCAACCAGGCCTGGACCATGTACCCTGGCCTGTCGCACGGCGCCTACGAGTGCCTGAAGGACCACGGCACGGACGAACAAAAGAAAACCTACCTGCCGAAGCTGGTTTCGGGCGAGTGGACCGGCACCATGTGCCTGACCGAACCGCACTGCGGCACCGACTTGGGCATGCTGCGGTCGAAGGCGCTGCCGCAGGCCGACGGCTCGTGGCTGATCACCGGCAACAAGATCTTCATCTCGGCCGGCGAGCACGACATGGCTGAAAACATCCTGCACCTGGTGCTGGCCCGCGTGCCGGACGCGCCGGAAGGCTCGAAAGGCATCTCGCTGTTCCTGGTGCCGAAGTTCCTGCCGAAGGAAGACGGCTCGGTCGGCGAACGCAACCCGATCACCTGCGGCGCCATCGAAGAAAAAATGGGCATCCATGGCAACTCGACCTGCCAGATGAACCTGGACGGCGCCCGTGGCTGGATCATCGGCCAGCCGAACAAGGGCTTGAACGCCATGTTCGTGTTCATGAACGCCGCCCGCCTGGGTGTGGGCATGCAGTCGCTGGGCCTGACCGAAGTGGCCTATCAGAACGCGCTGATCTACGCCAAGGACCGCACGCAAATGCGTTCGCTGTCGGGCGTGAAGAATCCGGAACTGCCGGCCGACCGCATCATCGTGCACCCGGACGTGCGTCGCATGCTGTTGACCGGCAAGGCTTACGCCGAGGGCGCGCGCGCGTTCACGTCGTACGTGGCGCTGCAGATCGACCGCGAACTGCACCACCCTGACGAGGACGTGCGCAAGGAAGCGGCCGACGAGGTCGCGCTGCTGACGCCTATCGTCAAGGCTTTCATCACCGACAACGCCTGGATCGCCACCTCGGAAGCGATGCAAGTGTTCGGCGGCCACGGCTACATCTCCGAATGGGGCATGGAGCAGTACGTGCGCGACGCCCGCATCAACCTGATCTACGAAGGCACCAACACCATCCAGTCGCTCGACCTGCTGGGTCGTAAGATCCTCGGCGACAACGGCGCCAAGCTGCGCAAGTTCGGCGAGAAGATCAAGGCTTTCGTCGAAGACAACGGCACCGACGAGGCGATGAGCGAGTTCATCACCCCGCTGGGCGACCTGGGCGACAAGGTCACCAAGCTGACCATGGAAATCGGCATGAAAGCCTTCCAGAACCCGGACGAGGTGGGCGCCGCCTGCGTACCGTACCTGCGTGTTGTCGGCCATATGGTATACAGCTATTTCTTCGCGCAGATGGCGAAGATCGCGCTGGCGAAAGAGGACGGCGGCGACAATTTCTACAAGGCCAAACTGGCGACCGCGCGCTTCTACTTCGCGCGCCTGCAGCCGGAAACCGCGATGCTGATCCGCCAGGCACGTTCGGGCTCCGCCAACCTGATGGCGCTCGACGCCGACCTGTTCTAAGAGACTAGAGGAAACGACATGACCAATTTCATCGTTAAAAAAGTAGCCGTGCTGGGCGCCGGCGTGATGGGCGCGCAAATCGCCGCCCACTGCGTCAACGCCAAAGTGCCCGTCGTCCTGTTCGACTTGCCGGCAAAGGAAGGCCCGAAGAACGGTATCGTTCTGAAAGCCATCGAGAACCTGAAGAAACTGTCGCCGGCCCCGCTGGGCAACAAGGACCACGCCGCGCTGATCGAAGTGGCCAACTACGAGGACGACCTGGCCAAGCTGGCCGAGTGCGACCTGATCATCGAAGCCATCGCCGAGCGCATGGACTGGAAGCACGACCTGTACAAGAAGGTCGCGCCGCACATCGGCGCCAACGCCATCTTCGCCTCGAACACCTCGGGCCTGTCGATCACCAAGCTGTCCGAAGGCTTCGACGCCGACCTGAAATCGCGCTACTGCGGCGTGCACTTCTTCAACCCGCCGCGCTACATGCACCTGGTCGAGATCATCCCGACCGAGTTCACCAAGCCGGAAATCGCCGACCAGCTGGAGGGTTTCCTGACCACCACCTTGGGCAAGGGCGTCGTGCGCGCGAAAGACACGCCTAACTTCATCGCCAACCGCGTCGGCGTGTTCGGCATCCTGGCGATCGTGCACGAAGCGGAGAAGTTCGGCCTGACCGTGGACGTGGTCGACGACCTGACCGGCGCCAAGCTGGGCCGCGCCAAATCGGGCACCTTCCGCACCGCCGACGTGGTCGGTCTGGACACGATGGGCCATGTGATCAAAACGATGCAGGACAACCTGCCGAACGACCCCTTCGCCGCCGTCTACAAGACGCCGGAAGTATTGGCGAAACTGGTTGAAAAAGGCGCCCTGGGCCAAAAGTCCGGCGCCGGTTTCTATAAAAAGGTCGGCAAGGACATCCAACGCCTCGACTTCGCCACCGGTGAGTACGTCGCCGGCGGCGGCAAGGCCGCCGACATCATCGCCCGCATCCTGAAGGAAAAAGATCCGGTCAAGAAAATGAAAGCGCTGCGCGAATCGACCAATCCACAGGGCCAGTTCCTGTGGGCGATCTTCCGCGACGCCTTCCACTACATCGCCGTCCATCTGGACACCGTGGCCGACAACGCGCGCGACATCGACTTCGCCATGCGCTGGGGCTTCGGCTGGACCGTCGGCCCGTTCGAAACGTGGCAAGCAGCCGGCTGGACGCAGGTCGCCCAGTGGGTCAAGGAAGACATCGACGCCGGCCAGGCGCTGTGCTCCGCGCCGCTGCCGGCCTGGGTGTTCGAAGGCCCGGTCGCTGAAAAAGGCGGCGTGCACACGCCGGAAGGTTCGTACTCGGCCGTGTCGAAATCGTTCGTGCCACGTTCGACCCTGTCGGTCTACGACCGCCAGGTGTTCCGCGCGCCGGTGTTCGGCAGCGGCGAGATCGACGGCAAGAAAGCCGGCACCACCGTGCACGAGGACGACGACGTGCGCCTGTGGCACACCGGCGACGACGTGCTGATCATCTCGCTCAAGACCAAGATGCACGTGATCAGCCCGGGCGTTATCGCCGGCTACCGCAAGGCGCTGGCCGAAGCCGAGAAGAACTTCAAGGGCCTGGTCATCTGGAACGCGGACGCGGCCGAAGGCGGCGCGTTCTCGGCCGGTGCCGACCTGCAGTCGGCGTTGCCGGCGTTCATGCAGGGCGGCGCGAAAGCGGTCGACCCGATCATCAAGGAACTGCAAGACACCTTCATGGCGATGAAATACTCGAACGTGCCGGTCGTCGCGGCCGTTGCCGGGCTGGCGCTGGGCGGCGGTTGCGAAATGGCGCTGCACGCGTCCAAGCGCGTGGCCTCGATCGAGTCGTACATCGGCCTGGTCGAAGTGGGCGTGGGCCTGATTCCCGCCGGCGGCGGCC
>JBDSKP010000058.1:0-4006 GCA_039916925.1 Duganella sp. | reverse complement strand
AGTTTTTGTTCGGTGCGCGCGCGCTGCAAGGCGATGTTGGCCATCGCGGTGGCGGCGGCCCGCGCCAGCGCCGCAGCTTTGGCGTCGTCATATTTGTCGGCGCCCGCCATCTCCCGCAGCGCCTCGTTCGCCTTGGCGGCGGCCTTGCCCTGCTCGCGCAGATAAGGCTTTTCTTCGTGCAGGATCATGAAGACCTTGTCCTCCTGCGCTTCGGTCAACTCGACGCCGCGCATGAACGATGGCCGCCCGACCATCCCCGGGCCGATAAACGGTGGCATGCAGCCATCCATGCGCGGGCCGTTGCCGTTGCCGGGACCGTCCCGATCCGGTCCGCCATGCAGCGTTGGCGGGTGCTCGCCATCCATCTCGTTGGCGCCCATGGCGAACAATGGCAGCGCCATCGCCACGGCCACCAGCAACTTGTGTACTCCGGTTTTCTTAGTTTTCATACTAACCATCCTTGTTTTAATTCGGAGACGCCATTCTCTAGTTGCTGCACGTTAAGTACCGTAAAGACAACGTAAATCGGCGTAAAGCGCCCGATCCGTACTGATTTACCCATGGGAAAGCCGTTGTAAAACCGGGTAAAAGGCCGCTGGCGACACCGGCCGGGCTGTTATGATTGGCGGTCCTTATAGAAAGAAATGCGCAGCAAATGAAGAGCAAAGTACTGTTGATAGACGACGACATCGAACTGGTGGGCATGTTCCAGGAGTATCTGGAGCAGGAAGGCTTCGACGTCAAAGCCGTGCACGATGGCGAGGCCGGCACGGCCGAAGCGACCACCGGCAAGTACTCGATCGCCATCCTCGACGTGATGATGCCGCGCATGAACGGTCTGGAAACGTTGCGCCGGATTCGCACCCACAGCCAACTGCCGATCCTGATGCTCACCGGCCGCGGCGACGACACCGACCGCATCGTCGGCCTGGAGCTGGGCGCGGACGACTACGTCGCCAAACCGTGCACGCCACGCGAACTGACGGCGCGCATCCGCGCCATCCTGCGCCGGGCACAAAGCGCGCCGACCGACAATGGCACGCCGGCCGCCCTCAATGTCGGCCAGCTGACGATGTGGCCGGAGCAGCGCCGCGCCGCCTGGGCCGGCGCCAAGCTGGAACTGACCAGCACCGAATTCAATCTGCTGGAGGTGTTGGCGCGCAACGCCGGCCGTCCGGTCAGCAAGAACACCCTGTCCGAACAAGGCCTGGGGCGCCCGCTGACGCGCTTCGACCGCAATATCGACGTCCACCTGAGCAGCCTGCGCCACAAGCTCGGCACCATCGCCGACGGCCGCTCGTGCCTGCAAACCGTCTACCGCCTCGGCTACCAGTTGATCAAGGAGTAGCCCGTGGGCCGACTGTTCTGGAAGTTCTTCGTGTGCATACTGCTGGCACAGATGACGGCGACCGTCGGTATCATCGGCGGCATCTGGCTCAAGGACCGCAGCCAGCAAACCGCCACCCCGGCCGACATCGACACCAGCCCGCCGGCGGAAATCGCCATCAACGCCGCCGCCGCCACGCTCGAATACGGCGGCACCAACGCCTTGCGGCGCATGCTGGAGAATATGGACCGCCGGCGCGTCTACGCGGTCGACGATCATGGCCACGAGATGCTGGGCCGGATCGTCAGCCCGGCCATGCTGCGCGAGTCGCGCGCCCTGCTCAAGGAGGACGGCAAACGCCGCGTGGTGCGTCAGGTGTACGACCCGGAAGGCAATCACTACCTGCTCTTCCTGCCCTGGTCCGAACACCAGCGGGGCTTCGACAGCGAATCGCGGCAGCTGCTCGCCGGCTTGAACAAACAGCAAATGGCGCCGCAGGACAGGCCGATGGGCGGCAATGTCGACGGCCGCTTCGATCCGAACCGGCCCGGCGGGCCGCCGCCAGACGGCCACGTTCCTGGCAGCCCGCCCCCGACGCAGGCGGGCAACGCCGCCAACGGCGCGCCGCCGGGCATGCAAGGCCCGCGTGGCGACTGGCGCGGGCCGATGGGGCCACGCCTTCAACCGCTGACGCCCTGGATACCAATCGTCGCGGCGGTTTTCGCCAGCCTGCTGTTCTCGGTGCTGCTGGCGTGGTATTTTTCGCGGCCGATCCGCGCCTTGCGGCAGGCATTCGATGCCGCCGCCGGCGGCGACCTGGCGCCACGCTTCGTCAACGCATCCGGCAAAAGCCACACGGAGCTGAACGACCTCGGTCGCGACTTCGACCGCATGACGGCGCGCCTGCGCAATCTGATCGATGGCCAGACACGCCTGCTGCACGACGTCTCGCACGAACTGCGCTCGCCGCTGGCGCGGCTGCAGGCGGCGATCGGCCTGGCGCACCAGCAGCCGGACAAGATCGCCGCGTCGATGGAACGCATCGAACGCGAAAGCGTCCGCATGGACAAACTGGTGGGAGAGCTATTGACCCTGGCGCGGCTGGAGGCCGGCGCGATCAAGGCCAGCCAGGAGGAAATCAGCATGGCCGATCTGCTGGAGCAGATCGCCGACGACGCCAGCTACGAGGCGTCCAGCCAGCAGCGCACGGTGGTGCGCGAGGGCGAGGCCGATGTGCTGGTGGTCGGCCAAGCCGATCTGCTGGGACGCGCGATTGAAAACGTGGTCCGCAACGCCATCAAACATAGCGCCGAAGGTGGCGAAGTGCAGCTGCAGGCGCGTGCCCTGCCCGACGCCCGCCAGCTATGCATCCGCGTGCTCGATCGCGGTCCGGGCGTGGCGCCGGCCGACCTGGAAACCATCTTCCAGCCCTTCTTCCGGTCCAGCAACGCCGGCACCGAAGGTCATGGCCTGGGGCTGGCGATCGCCCAGCACGTGATCGAAGCGCACGGCGGAAGTATAAAAGCCACCAACCGTGCGGGTGGTGGCTTGTGTGTGGAGATGATCCTGCCGGTGAAGCTGTAGTAAAAAGAACTATTAAGCTTTCGGCAAGGTCACGCCGCGCTGCCCCTGATATTTACCGTTACGGTCCTTGTACGACACCTCGCACACTTCATCGCTCTCGAAGAACAGCACCTGCGCGCAGCCCTCGCCGGCATAGATCTTGGCCGGCAGCGGCGTGGTGTTGGAGAACTCCAGCGTCACGTAGCCTTCCCATTCCGGCTCGAACGGCGTCACGTTGACGATGATGCCGCAGCGCGCGTACGTCGATTTGCCCAGGCAGACGGTCAGCACGCTGCGCGGAATACGGAAGTACTCCATCGTGCGGGCCAGCGCGAACGAATTCGGCGGGATGATGCAAACGTCGCTCTTTACGTCGACGAAGGAGTTCGAATCGAAGTTCTTCGGATCGACGATGGTGCTGTTAATGTTGGTGAAGATCTTGAATTCGTCGGCGCAGCGGATGTCGTAGCCGTACGACGAGGTGCCGTAGGAGATGACCTTGCGGCCGTCCTGCTCGCGCACCTGGTCCGGGAAGAACGGCTCGATCATCCCATGCTGCTCCGCCATCTGGCGTATCCATTTATCGCTTTTAATCGTCATCGCAAGGTATTCCTAAAATTACCGGGGGCGCTACCGCGCCGAATGGACGAGATTTTACGCGAAAGACCCGTATTTAAGAACTTTTTTAGCGCCGCCGGCGATGGATTGTTCGTCGAGCAGACCGGCTATCATTTCGGCGGTGGCGTCGGCCGCCGCCGCCGGCGTCTCCATCGGGAACAGATGTCCGCCGGGGATCAGCCGGAAATGACTCCCCACCAGCGCCTGCGTGTGGGCGTGGCCCGATTGGCTGGTCTCCCACGAATCCGTGCCGCCAATGAAGCCGATCGGCACCGGGAAGCGCCCCTGCACCACCTTGGGCAAATGATGGGGCAAGGTGGCGTAGACCGCCGTCTCGATCTCCCGCGTAAAGCGCAGCTGCACGCCCTCCGGATGCGGCTTCAGGCCGTTGTCGATGTAATCGGCCAGCACACCCGGCGCCCAGGCGGCGAAGATATCCTTGGAGGCGAAGTGCTCGTACGCGGCCGCAGCGGTGGGCCACGTATTGCGGCGGCGCTT
>JBDSKP010000057.1:0-5287 GCA_039916925.1 Duganella sp. | reverse complement strand
ACATTCATGCATTCCATCATCCGCAAATTGGCCTTCAGCGCCGCCATCGCGCTGTGCACCTCCGTCGCCTCGGCCGGCGTGCTCACTTTCGACGACATCGTCGGTCCCGACGGTTACGCCTACGTGCCCGACAACTATGGTGGACTGGACTGGTCGGCCTCCGGTCTGTCGGTGTTCACCGGCGAGCAGGCGCCGTTCACCCCGCATTCCGGCAATGGCAGGGTGACGACGGACTGGATCGACGGCGGGCCGATCGCGAGCACCGTCCGCTTCCTGGCGCCAACCGTCTTCAACGGTGCCTGGTTCTCGGGTTTCGGCGACAGCAACGTGCGCTTTGATTTGTATAGCGGAAATCAACTGGTCGCCAGCTCGGCACTGCTGCAACTGTCGGACACGCCCGCCTATCTGGCCGCCGGCTGGAACGGCGCCATCGACGCGATCGTCGTATCGAGCGGCTTTCAAGGGTCGTATGTGATGGACGATCTGAGCTTCCAAAGCCCGTCGGCGGTACCCGAGCCAGGCTCGCTGACGCTGCTGCTGGCCGGGTTGGGACTGGTCGGCGCGCTGCGGCTGCGCCGGTCCTGACGCGAGATCCGGAAGACCTTGGCGTCGTCGTCAACCGCTTGGTAACCCCTGCCTAAAACTTCATGGAAAGGCCGACGGTCCAGCTCCAGTCCGGTGTCCTGTGGTTCAGGCCGCGCGACAGCGCCGTATCGATTTGCACCGTGTTCGTCAACAGATAGGCGACGCCGGTATCGAGGGTGCTGATGGTTCCACCGTCGCGCGCGCGGGCCAGCCTTTCGTCGGAATACTCGACGAAGGTGCGCAACCGCTCGGTCCAGCCCTTGCCGACCACGATGCCGAAAACGCCGGTGAGGTGGCGATCGCCGTTGTCGTTGGGCAGCCACGCCAGGCCGGGCATCACACCGAGCGACCAGTCGCCGGCGAATTCCCACTCGGCGGCCAGGCGCAGCGAGCCGCCCTTGCCCCGCGCGCGGAACGGCGCCGAGCCGGTGTCGAGGTCGACGTGGGTCAGCACGCCCAACGACGGCCGCGCGCCCCGCTCGTCGGCGATATGCCATTTGACGCCGAGCGAGACGTCGGCATAGCCGGTCTCCGTGAGGCGGGCGCCGGTGGCGGTGTCGGTGGAGGTGGCGCGCATGCGGCCGTCGGTTTCGAGGCGCAGCTCCCAGGCGTCGCCGATGCCGTAACGCAGCAGCGTCGGCGTCGAATACGTTTTATCCTTGATGCCGTCGGCCTTATTGCGATCGGCGGCGAAGCTGGTTTCGATCTGGAAGCGGCCCTTGCCGACAACATTGCTGGACTCGACGAAATCGGGCCGGTCGGTGACGATCTCATCTTCCGCCGCGTTCGTCAGCGCGGGTAAAATAATCAGCGCGGCGGCAATCTTTTTGATGGCCATGGATCTTCCTCCAGCACGATGTCTTGTGGCTGTCACCGTACCACATTGATATAAATCAACGGTTGGTAATTTTCCACAGGCGCAAGATTTCAAAATGACCTCAATCGAACAACTCACTGCGGACGATTTCGATCTTTTCCTCGCCTATCTCAACGACCATCTGTCGGACAACGGCCGCGAGGGCACCGGCTATTTCCAGCCGCTGTCACGCGACGATGCGCGCTTCCCCGCCGACAAGGCCGACGCGTTCAAGGCGGGCATGCGCGTCGACGTCGGCGCGCCGGGATGGCGGCGGGTGTGGGTGGCGCGCGGCGCCGACGGGCGGATCGCCGGCCACATCGATTTGCGCGCGCACGCCGAGCGTTATGCGGCGCACCGCTGCCTGCTGGGCATGGGAGTCGATCGCGGCCAGCGCAAGGCAGGCCTTGGCGGGCGCCTGATCGAACATGCGCAGCAATGGGCGGCTTACACGGCGCGGCTCGAATGGATGGACTTGCAGGTGCTGTCAACTAACACGCCCGCCATCAACCTGTATCTGCGCAGCGGCTTCCACAAAACCGGCGAGATCGCCGACATGTTCAACATCGACGGCCGGATGTTTTCGTACACCGGCATGAGCAAGCACCTTGGTAACGACCACGTAGGGCGGATTAGCGCAGCGTAATCCGCCATGCATGCGTCTCGACGGCTCATGCATTGGCGGATTACGGCGTTCCGCCTAATGCGCTCTACGTGGTTTAGAAGTTTAGATGTTTAGACGAACCCTCAGCCTGGGGTGTCCGTTTCCGGACGATGGTGGGCGGAGCCGGGCAATCAAGGTCGCCGCAGCAGCCTGACCGCCCCCTCCAACCCCTTGATCCATATAGCTAATTTTTGAATCGCCCGGATGGCACACCAATTGCAATAGTGAAGGGAACATCACTTCGCTTACGCATCGCCATGGACCAGGCCCTCAGCCCCGAGATCATCGCCCGTCGCCACCGCAAAACCGTGCTCGCCATCGCCGCGCTGCTGGTCACGCTATGCATAAGCGCCTGGGGCATCAACCGCGCCGTCAGTCCCAGCCTCGAGGCCGGCAGCGTGAGCATCGCCGAGGTCCGCGTCGGCAATATCGCCAACACCATCAACGCCTCCGGCATCGTCATCCCCATCCACGAGGCGCTGGTCGCCAGCCCGATCCAGACGCGGGTGGCCAAGGTACAGGCCAAACTCGGCCAGCAAGTGCAGGCCGGCGAGCTGCTGCTGGAACTGGACAACCGCACCGTGCTGCTGGCCATCGACGGCCTCAAGGAACAATTGGCGCAACAGGAAAACCGCATCCTGGCGCTGACACTGGAGATGGACCAGAAACGCAAGGAACTGGTGAGCGCCATCGAGTTGCTGGAACTGGACCTGCAAGCCACGCGCGTCAAACTGGGCCGCTACCAGACGCTGCGCAAGGCCGGCGGCGTCTCGGCCGAGGATCTGCTGACGGCCGAGCTCAACGTCAAACGCAACGAGATCCAGCTGCGGCAGCGGCACGAACAAATCGAAGACGGCAAGCGCGTCACCTCCAGCAACATCGAAGGCGCGCGCCTGCAAAAAAGCATCCTGCAAAAGCAGCTGCGGGAGCAGCAGCAACTGCTGGCGCAAACCCAGGTGCGCGCGCCGTTCGCCGGCATGCTGACCTTCCTGCTGGCCGACGAGGGCGCCAGCCTGGCCTCCGGCCAGCTGGTGGCCAAGGTCTCCGAGCTGAACAACTACAAGGTCGAGGCCTCGCTGTCGGACTTCCACGCGCGCGCGCTCAGCGCCGGCCAGCCGGTGCTGGTCGAGCAAGGCAACGTCAAGCTGAGCGGCGAGGTCCAGACCATCCTGCCGGAAATCCAGAACGGCACCGTCAAGCTGCTGGTGACGCTGGCCGAACCGCACCACGCGATGCTGCGCAACAAGCTGCGCGTCGAGGTCAACATCGTCACCGAACAAAAGAAGAACACCTTGCTGGTCGACAGCGGCCCCGCCTTCAACGGCCGCGGCCCGCAGCACGTCTTTGTCGTGCGCGGCGGCATGGCCCGCAAGACCACGCTCAACATCGGCGCCAGCGACGGCAAGAACGTCGAAATCCTGGGCGGCGCCCGCGCCGGCGACCGCCTGATCATTTCAGACACCCGCAACTACAAGGACCGCGACAGCATCCGCGTCGACTAAGCATCCACCTATTTAGAAAGAGAGAAAGGCCCATCATGATTCGTCTGCAAAACGTCAGCAAAACCTACCAGACCGACAAGGTCGAAACCCTGGCCCTGAAAGATATCGACCTGCATGTCGAGAAAGCGGAATTCGTCTGCATCATGGGTCCCAGCGGCTGCGGCAAGAGTACGCTGCTCAACCTGATCGGCCTGCTGGACCACCCCGGCAGCGGCGCCATCCACGTGGCCGGCACGCCGGTGGCGTCGTACAAGGACAAGTATGTGGCCAAGCTGCGCAACCAGACCTTCGGCTTCATCTTCCAGAGCTTCCACCTGATCAACGACCTGCGCGTGATCGACAATGTCGAGCTGCCGCTGTTGTACCGCAATGTCTCGGCCAAGAAGCGCCAGCGGCTGGCGCGCGAGGCGCTGGAAAAGGTCGGCCTCGGCGCCCGCATGGACCACTACCCCAACCAGCTGTCCGGCGGACAGCAGCAACGCGTGGCGATCGCCCGCGCCATCGTCGGCCAGCCGCAGGTGTTGCTGGCCGACGAGCCCACCGGCAACCTCGACAGCAAAATGGGCCAGGAGGTGATGGACCTCCTGCTCAAGCTGCACAGCGAGGGCACGACCGTCATCATGGTCACCCACAACGAGCAGGAGGCGAAGATGGCCGGCCGCATCGTGCGCGTGTTCGACGGCCAGTTGGTCGCGTAAGGGGGCCGCATGTTCAGAAATTATCTGCTGACGGCATGGAAGGTCTTCCTGCGCCGCAAGCTGTTCACGGCGATCAACCTGCTGTGCATCGTGCTCACGCTGGTGGTGCTGATGGTGGTCACCGCGCTGTTGCAAAACACCTTCCACCCCACCGGCGTCGAGGGCAAGAGCGAGCGCTTCGTGCAAATGGTCATGATGCAGTCGAGCCACAGCGAGCGGAAAGGCATGTACATAGGTTTTTTCGGTTACAAGATCGTCGAGCAATACCTCAAACCGATGAAAGGCGTCGAGGCGGTGTCGGCGTCGATGTTTCCGCAATCGGTGGCGGTGTACCAGGCCGGCCGGGTCAGCGAAGTACTGCTACGGCGAACCGACGCCGAGTACTGGCGCATACTCGATTTCCACGTCGTCTCGGGACGGCTCATCAGCACCGACGACGTCGAACAGGGACGCTTCGTCGCCGTGCTCAACCTGTCCACGGCGCGCAAGCTGTTCCCCGGCCAGCCTTACCTGAACCAGAGGATCCTGGTGGACGGCCAGACGTTCACCGTCATCGGCGTGGTCGAGGATGCGCTGCAGGTGAACGCCTACGCCGACGCCTGGGTACCGACCACCACGCTGGCGTCCACCGATTACAAGGGCCAGGAACTCGGCAGCTTTACCGTGATGATCCTGGCGCGCACGGCGGCCGATTTGCCGGCCGTTAAACGCGACATCGTGCGCATCGCCAAGTCGGTGCGGTTTGCCGATCCGGACATGTACAACGTGGCCCGGTTCTGGGGCGACTCCAAGCTGGAACTGTTCGCCCGGACCTTGACGAACAGCACCGCCGAGGACGCCGGCGCGCCCAAATTTGTCGCCAGCATCGTGGCGCTGATGCTGCTGTTCATGGCGCTGCCGGCGCTTAATCTGATCAACCTCAACGTCGGCCGCATCATGGAGCGCGGCAGCGAAATCGGCGTGCGCAAGGCGTTCGGCGCCA
>JBDSKP010000056.1:0-7906 GCA_039916925.1 Duganella sp. | reverse complement strand
GCTTTCTTGAGTTTTCCACGCGATATGCGTACAGTTAGCTGATTGGAATCATTTACATATAACTTTACTTATAACATCACCCCCCGCAGAGAGAAAATTATGGCTGAATTGCACGGCATGCGAATTTCCACGATGGCGCGCTCGGTGCGCCGCGCGCTTGGCTTGGGGGCGGTGATCGGCGTCCTCGGTCACACCGGCGCGGCACTGGCGCAGGAGGCGGCCGACGCCGTCGCCGCCAAGCCGATGCCGAAGGTGGAGATCACCGGCTCGGCGATCAAACGCATCGAATCGGAAACCGCGCTGCCGGTGCAGGTCATCACGCGCGAGGAGATCGACAAGGTCGGCGTGACCACCGCCTCGGAGATCCTGGCGCGCCTGTCGGCCAACGTCGGCGGCCTGACCGACAGCGCCAGCATCACCGACGGCAAGGACCAGCGGGGCTTCAACAGCGCCAACCTGCGCGGCATCGGCACCTCGTCGACCTTGGTGCTGCTCAACGGGCGCCGCATGGCCAACTTCGCCTCGCCCGGCGACGACACCGGCGTCGATCTGAATAACATCCCGGCCGCCGCGATCCAGCGCGTCGAGGTGCTGCTCGACGGCGCCTCGGCGCTGTACGGCACCGACGCGATCGGCGGCGTGATCAACTTCATCACCCGCAAGGACTTCCAGGGCCTGGAGCTCAACGCCTACGGCCTGAAGACCAGGGAGGGCGGCGCCGGCAAGCGCACCGCCAGCCTGACCGCCGGCCACGGCGACCTGGCCAAGGACGGCTACAACGTGTTCGCCGTGGTGGACGTGCAGCGCACCGACGCGCTGAGCACCTCGCAGCGCGATTTCATCGGCGACCTGCGCATCGCCGAGCGCTTGCCGCATCTGCTGTCGGGCTACACCTCGCCGGCCAACATCCGCCTGTCGAGCGACCAGCGCGACTACCTGGCGGCCAATGGCTTCACCATCAACGGCAAGCCGATCACCAGCCGGTTGATCAATCCATCGGTACCCAACTGCTCACCGCCGGCCAATCTGTATCTGCCAACGGGCACCGGCGGGGCCGAGGCCTGCACCTACAACTACATGGGCGACACCGAGCTGTATCCAAAGTCGGAGAAGTCCAACTTCCTGTCGCGCGGCGTGTTGCAGCTCAACGCCGACAACCAGTTGTACGCGGAGGTGGCGCTGAGCCGCTCCAAGACCTGGTACGCGGCGTCGTCGGCGCGGGTGCGCGCCAACGTCGATTATTCGGCCGTGCCGGCGCTGGCCGGCTACGACCTGGCGTCGGAGGAGGCGGGCGGCGACGGCGAGGTGGAGCTGCGCATCCGCCTGAACGAGGCGGGCCGCCGCACCAGCGAGTTGACCAGCGAGAGCCAGCGCTACGTCGTCGGTCTGACCGGCAGCCGCGATGGCTGGGACTATGACGTCGGCCTCAATCACAGCGTCAACGTCGTGCGCGACCGCGACACCCACGGCTATTTGCTGTACAACGAGCTGGTACAGGGCATCAGCGATGGCCTGATCAATCCCTTCGGCGCGTCCAGCGCGGCCGGCCGCAAGCTGCTTGACAGCCTGCAGGTCAACGACGAGGTGCGCCACGCGCGCGGCACCATGGATTCGATCGACTTCAAGATCTCGCACGCGGTCGGCCAGCTGGCCGGCGGCGAGGCGGCGTTGGCCATCGGCGGCGAGGTGCGGCGCGAGAAGACCGACTACAACCCGTCGGCGCTGCTGCTGAGCGATAACATCAACAACGACGCCGCGCCCGAGGGCGGCCAGGCCACCAGCTACGCGCGCAACGTCAAGGCCATCTACGGCGAGCTGCTGCTGCCGTTCACCAAGCAGTGGGAGGCGCAGGTGTCGGGGCGCTACGACCACTACCAGGTGGTGGGCGGCGCGGCCAGTCCGAAGGTGGGCGTGAGCTACACGCCGACCAAGACCATGCTGTTCCGCGCCTCGGCCGGCCGAGGCTTCCGCGCGCCGTCGATGACGGACCTGTACCGGCCGATGCAGACCGGCGCCACCGCCACCTTGCCGGACCCGGTCTACTGCGCCACGGTGGACAACAACTACGCCGAGTGCGCCGACAACTGGAACACCCGCCGCCATTCGAACCCGAACCTGAAGCCGGAGCGCAGCCGCCAGCTGTCGGCCGGCATGGTGCTGCAACCGAGCAGCAAGGTGATGTTGACGCTGGACTACTGGAACATCAAGCGCACCGACCTGATTTCCGAGATCGGCGACGACATCGTCCTGGCCAACCAGACCAAGTACGGCAGCCTGGTACACCGCGACGAAGACGGTTATATCGACTACATCGACATGGACAAGGAAAACCGCGGCGCGCAGAAGGCGTCGGGCCTCGACCTGACGATCGACTACAAGGGCGTGCAGACCTGGGCCGGCCGCTTCGGCGGGCGCCTGTCGGGCACCTATGTGATGAATTCGAAGATCCAGAACGCGCCGGGTGACGCCTACGTCAGCAACCTGGGACGCTTCGTCACCGACGGCGTGGTGCAGCGCTGGCGTCATACCATCACCTTCGACTGGGACCAGGGCCCGTTCGCGGCCAGCCTGTCGAACACCTTCTCGGGCGGCTACGAGGACCAGAACTCGGCGATCAACATCGACGACGGCAGCGTGGTGGCGGCCAACCGGGTGGCCTCGTACTCGCTGTGGGATTTGTCGGGCGCCTGGCAGGTGAACAAGGCGTTTAAGCTGCGCGCCGGCATCCAGAACCTGTTCGACAAGGCCCCGCCTTACTCGAACCAGGCCTACTTCTTCCTGTCCGGTTACGATCCCACCTACACCGACCCGCGCGGCCGGCGCTTCTACGCCAGCGCCAATTACGCGTTCAAATGAAAGCCCTCCACAATGTAATACATGCTTAAGTAATTGATTGGTATCATCTGCGTTACCACGGCGCCGCGCGCAAGCCCCGGCGCCGGTTTCATCATTGGAAGGGCAACATGAAATTAACAGGTTCTACGTTCCAGCGCCTTTGCATGCTTTGGCTGCTGGTGTTCGCCGGCGCCGGCGCGCACGCGGCCCAGGGGGCGGCCGCGACGTCGTCGGCCAAGGCGCAGACGAGCGCCAAGGCCAGCAAGCCGGCCAAGGCGGTGCCGCCGCCCAAGCCCGTGCTGGCGCCGCCGGCGGGCAACCTGGTCATCATCGGCGGCGGCCTGCGCGCCGACAACGCCGAGGTCTGGCAGCGCATCGTGCAGCTGGCCGGCGGCCGTGGCGCGCGCATCGGCGTGTTCGGCTCGGCCTCGATCAATCCCGAGAAATCGGCGCAGAACACGGTCAACAAACTCAATCAATATGGCGCCCAGGCGTTCTTCATCCCGCTCGGCGTGACGCTGCCCAACAGCGATTACCGCAAGGCGGCCGAGGACCCGGAGGTGGTAGCCCTGATCCATTCGGCCACCGGCATCTACTTCACCGGCGGCGACCAGGCCCGCATCACCAAGGCGCTGGTGCGCCCGGACGGCTCGCGCACCCTGGCGCTGGAGGCGGTGTGGGACGTGTACCGCGACGGCGGCGTGGTGGCCGGCTCCAGCGCCGGCGCCGCGATCATGAGCACGACCATGTTCTACGACGCCAAGGCGACGCTGGACATGCTTAAACAGGGTGTCACCGACGGCAACGAGATCGCGCCGGGCCTGGGCTTCATCGGCGACGACGTCTTCGTCGACCAGCATCTGCTGGTGCGCGGCCGCTTCGCCCGCATGATCCCGGTGATGTTGAAAAAAGGTTATCAGATCGGCCTGGGCATCGACGAGAACAGCGCCATGGTGGTCAATGCCCGCCGTGACGTGGAGATCATCGGTTACAGCGGCGCGTTGCTGCTCGACCTGTCGGCGGCGATCACCGATCGCGGCATCAAGGGTTTCAATATCAGTAACGCCACCATCAGTTATCTGGACCGGGGCGACAAATTCAATCTGGTGTCGCGCGAGTTCACGCCGTCGGCGGACAAGGCGGACAACAAGCTCGATCCGAACCAGCCGGACATGCGCGGCACCGTCTACACCAACGACATCCTGGGGAATAACGCGGTGCTGGACCTGATGGTGAACCTGATCGACAACGCCCAGCAGGAAGCCATCGGCATCGCCTTCGGCAATCCGCGCGACGCCACACCGGACCTGGGATTCGAGTTCCGGTTCAGTAAAACGATCAACAGCGTCGGTTACAGCTCCACCGAGGTGGAGGCCTATTCGGTGCTCAAACTACGAATGGACATCCGGCCGATCCAGCTGCAGCAGCCGCTTTACCGATACCGGTAGCGTAAAAATAGGGTTATATTTAGCGGGACGGCGCCGAAAGGGCCGTCCCGTTTTTTTTTAACCCGCACGGCCACGCGGGGTCGGACCCACCGGGGTCCGACCCCTAAGCGGTGCGGCACGCGTATCGGCAAAGGCACGGCGGGGTTGCCGTGGCTTTTTTTGGGGACGGTCATCATGCGCACATCGGGAACCATATTGAAACAGCTGCTCAAGGCTGTCCTGATGCTGGCCGTTCCGCGGGATGACGCTCTGGCGGCGACGGACGGTCCCAAAGGCTCGCTGGTGATCATCGGTGGCGCCCTGCGGGGCGACAACGCCGAGATCTGGCAGCGCATCGTGGCGCTGGCCGGCGGGCGGGGCGCGCGCATCGCGGTGCTGCCGTCGGCGGCGGCCGATCCGGAGCGGGTGGGTGACGCCATCGCCGCCCGTCTCAACGGCTACGGCGCGGCGGCCTTCGTCGTGCCTTTGGCGGTGCGCCTGGCCGGCAGCGATTTCCGCCGGGTGGCCGAGGATGGCGAGTTGGCGGCGGCCGTGCGCGGCGCCGGCGGCGTGTTCTTCGCCGGCGGCGACCAAGGCCGCATCACGCAGGCGCTGGTGCGCGAGGACGGCAGCCGCAGCGCGGTGCTGGAGGCGGTGTGGGACGTCTACCGCGGCGGCGGCGTGGTGGCCGGCGACAGCGCCGGCGCCGCCATCATGAGTAGTACCATGTTCTACGCGCCCAATTCGGTGTTCGGCACCCTGCGCGGCGGCGTCAATGACGGCCGCGAGATCGCGCCCGGCCTGGGCTTCATCGGCGGCGACGTCTTTGTCGACCAGCATCTGCTGGTACGCGGACGTTTCGCCCGCATGATTCCGGTGATGCTGAAAAAGGGCTACAAATTCGGGCTGGGCATCGACGAGAACACGGCCATGGTGGTCGACAGCCGCCGCAATGTGGAAATCGTCGGTCACAAGGGCGCGCTGCTGATCGACCTGTCGCGCGCCACCACGGACGCCGCCAGCGCCGGCTTCAACGTCTCCAACGCGGTGATCAGCTATCTGGACCGGGGCGACCGCTACGACCTGGCCTCGCATACCTTCACGCCGTCCGAGGCCAAGGCCGGCGGCCGGCTGCGGGCGGCGCACGAGGTGCGGCAGCAGCCGGTGTTCTCGCCCGATATCCTCGGCCGCAACGCGGTGGTGGAGCTGATGGAAAGTCTGATCACCAACCGCCGCGTCGAGGCGATCGGCGTCGCCACCAGCGGCCCCCAATCGCCGCTGCCGGAGCTGGGCTTCCAGTTCACCTTCAGCAAAACGCCCGACAGCGTCGGCTACGCGTCGGCGGCGGCGCAAAGCTACTCGATCCTCAACGTCCGGCTCGATATCCGCCCGCTCGACATCGGCCAGTCGCTGACGTCGGGGAAAAATTAGGTCGGCGCGGGGCGTGACGGGATTAAAATAGCGGGCACGTTTTCAACCGACCGCCAGGACCTCCATGACTCTTTTCGCACACCCCCGTGGCCTCATCGCCGCGCTGATGCTGGCGCTGGCCGCCTGCGCCGTTCCCGCGCTCGCGGCGCCGTCCGCGCAGCCGGCCACCGTCCGTCTCGACTATATCCACAGCGGCAACGCGCTCAACGAACAGTACGCGATGGAGCGGGTGGTGATCGAGCCGCTGCCGTGGCCCGGCGACATGCGCCGCACCATCGACAACACCAATCGCGGCAACAACCTGGTGGAGGTGGTGGACGCCGCATCCGGCGCGCTGCTGTACTCGCGCGGGTTTTCGACGGTGTTCGCCGAATGGGCCAGCACCGAGGAGGCGGGCAAGACCAACCGGGGCTTCCAGGAGTCGGTGCGCTTTCCGAAGCCGGACAAGCCGGCGAAAGTGCGCATCCTCAAGCGCGACGAGCGCGGCGCCTTTTCCGTGGTGTGGACGGCCAGCGTCGACACCGACGCCATGGACGTGGTGCGCAGGCAGGCGACCGCGCCGGTCAAGCCGATCGGCATCCGCGTCAACGGCCCGTCGAAGGAAAAGGTCGATCTGCTGATACTGGGCGACGGCTACACGGCGGGCGAGATGAAAAAGTTCGAGGCAACCGCGCGCCGCCTGGCCGACCACCTGTTCGACACCTCGCCGTTCAAGGAGCGCGCCAAGGACTTCAACGTCTGGGCGCTGGCGCTGCCGACGCAGGAGTCGGGCGTGTCGCGTCCGTCGACCGGCGTGCATCACGCGTCGCCGCTGGGTACGCGCTACGACATCTTCGGCAGCGAGCGTTATGTGCTCACCACCGACAACCGCGCGCTGCGCGAACTGGCGCAGAACGCGCCGTATGAGTTCATCGAGATCCTGGTCAACAACGACACCTATGGCGGTGGCGGCATCTTCGGCCAGTTCAGCACCGCCGCGGCCAACAACGACTGGGCCAACTACCTGTTCGTCCACGAATTCGGCCACCACTTCGCCGGCCTGGCGGACGAGTATTACACCTCGCCGGTGGCCTACGCCACTGGCGGCGAGCGGCGGGAACCGTGGGAGCCGAATGCGACGGCGTTGCGCGACCCGGCCAATGTGAAGTGGAAGAAGTTCGTCAAGGACGGCACGCCGCTGCCGACGCCGTGGAAGAAGGACGAATACGAGACGGCGTCGCGTTCGTACCAGAAGGAGCGGGTGGCGCTGCGCCAGGCCAACCGTCCGGAATCGGAGATGAGCGCCTTGTTCCATAGGGATCTGGAGCAGACCAACGCATTGTTCTCGCGCGATCCGAAGCGCCACGTGGTGGGCGCGTTCGAGGGCGCGAACTACGAGGCCAAGGGCTATTACCGGCCCGAGATGCAGTGCATCATGTTCGACCGCAGCGACAAGTTCTGCTCCGTGTGCGCGGACGCGATCGGCGCGATCATCGACCTGTACTCGGGGCCCGCGTACGAATAATCTGTTTTAGTACGGTACCGTACAGAGCTCATCCATTCCCGGGGGTATTCTGGATACGTGATCTGGCGCTTCTAAACAAGAGCGCAACGCAGGCAAGGCCAAAGGCCTTGCTTTAATAAGATAAGAACGCATCCAAATTAAACTTGAGAGGAATTACCATGAACAAAATCACCGCTACCCTGATCGCCGGCCTGTTCGCAACCGCCGCCTTCGCACAAACGCCTGAAGTCACCAAGGCGCAGCAAGAAGCCAACAAAGACGTCGCCAAAGCCGAACAAAAAGAACTGAAGGTTGACGCCAAAGCCGACAAGAAGGCCAACAAGGCCGTGGCCAAAGCCAACCAGACCCACGAAGAAGCCCAGGCTAAAGTAAACGTGGAAGCCGCCAAAGCGAATGAAAAAATCGCCAAGGCCGATCCAGAAGACAAAAACAAAGCCGCCGCAAAAGGCGAAAAGAACATCGCCAAGGCTGAAGAAAAAGCCAACAAGAAGGCCGTGAAAGCCGACGCCAAAGCCATCAAGGCCACCGTCGACGCCACCGAAGACAAAGCGCTGGCCGCCAACAAGACCGACGCTGTCAAAGCCAAATCGGCAGCTGAAGTTAAAGAAGCCGCCGCCAAGCATTAATTAGCCGCGCATAAAAAAAAGACGAGCATTGCTCGTCTTTTTTTGCTTTGGAATATGCAAACCCGCACTGCGATACGGGGTCG
>JBDSKP010000055.1:0-7895 GCA_039916925.1 Duganella sp. | reverse complement strand
TTCGTCTACACCATGTCGGGCGGATGAGCGAAGCGTAATCCGCCAAGCTCCGTCGGCGGCTCAACGATGGCGGATTACGACCTTCGGTCTAATCCGCCCTACGTGTCTACATGGCAATTGTTGTTTTGCAGGCCTTATTTCTCTTTGTCACCTTTGCTCTTTCTGACAACAATCGGGGTTGGGCGCTTGCGCCTTGGTTTTCGGGTTTTCTTCGAACCGCGCGAACTATGGTTTACTCTAAAGATGTATATATAAAAATAGTAGTAGTTGTTAACGTGGACACTTTTCTGTGGATAAGTCCTGATTTTGAATTAAAATCAGGCGTTTACGAACTTCATAAGCAGGCTCAGAAGCCGTGTATGACGAAAGAACTGTTTTGGGATAAGAAAACAGCTCCCCGGAAATTTTTTGTTTACTCACATATCGTGCCTGTGGATATCCATAGACTTATCCACAGGGGTAAACAGCCTTTAAAGTGAGAATTGTGATGAATCTGACATCCGTTTTTCCGCATCCAATCATCCAGGGGCCTACCGCCGGCGGTAGCAATACGCCAGCCCAGGTCGCCGCCGTGTCCAACGCCGGCGCGCTGGGATCATTGGCCTGTTCCTTACTTTCCCCCACCGCGATCCGTGAACAGACCGCCCAGATCCGCGCGTTGACCGATAAGCCGTTTTGCCTCAACTTCTTCGTTCTGGAAACACCGCAGCCCGATCCGGCCGAAGTGGCCAGGGCCGTTGAGTGGTTGAAACCGCTCTGGTCGTCGCTGGGTTGGAGCGAGTTCCCCACGCCAAGCAAATGGTGCGAGGACTTCGCCCCCCAGTTTGAAACGCTGATCGAACTTCGGCCGGCCGTTGCCAGTTTTACTTTCGGCATCCTGAGCGCCGAACAAATCCAGCGTTTGCACGATGCCGGTATCTTGGTTATCGGCACCATCACCCATGCCGAGGAGGCGATCGCTTGGCAGAGCAGGGGCGCCGATGCGGTGATCGCTTCCGGCACCGAGTCGGGCGGCCATCGCGGTACCTTCATCGGCCGGCAGGAAGACGCGAAATTGGCGACCTTCGAGCTGCTGCCGACGATCGTGGCGGCGGTAAATATTCCCGTCATCGCCGCCGGCGGCATCATGGACGGCGCCGACATCAAGCGCGCGCTGGACATGGGCGCGCAGGCGGTGCAGATGGGAACGGCCTTTCTGGTGACCGACGAATCGTCAATTAATCCACACTACAAACAACGTTTGTTGTCCGCCGGCGAACATCCGACCCGACTCACACGCACGTTTTCCGGCCGTTATGCGCGTGGATTGGTGAACCGCCTGATGCGCGAGCTGGAACCGGTGGAGGCGCAATTGCCGGCATATCCCATTCAAAACGCGCTAACGACGCCGATCCGCGCCGAAGCCGCCAAACGCGGCGATACCGAGCTGATGTCGCTGTGGTGTGGAACCGGTGTCGCGCGCGCACGTCCGATGCCGGCGGCCAAACTCGTTGAAACATTGCTATCGGAGATGAACGCAGCGTAGACTAAGCCCGCACGCCGAGAGAGCCCAAATGCCCCGGCATACCGATCCATCCATGGAGGAGCAATTTTTGGAATCAGCGGGCGACTACGATTACATCATCATTGGGGCGGGCTCGGCTGGCTGCGTCCTGGCAAACCGCTTGAGCGCGGACAGAAACGTCGATGTCCTGCTGATCGAGGCGGGTGGCAGGGACGATTATGTGTGGATCCATATCCCCGTCGGTTATTTGCATTGCATCGACAATCCACGCACGGACTGGATGTTCCGCACCGAAGCCGACGCCGGCCTCGGCGGACGCAGCCTGCTCTACCCGCGCGGCAAAGTGCTCGGCGGAAGTTCATCCATCAACGGCATGATTTATATGCGCGGCCAGGCCGGCGACTACGACCGTTGGGCCGATCTGACCGGCGACCCCAGCTGGCGCTGGGACGCGGTGCTGCCGCTGTTTAAAAAAAGCGAGGATTACTACGGCGGCGCTTCCGATGACCACGGTGTCGGCGGTCCGTGGCGGGTCGAAAAACAGCGCTTGTCCTGGCAGATACTGGACGCGTTCCGCGATGCGGCCGAGGAAGCCGGCATCGCCAAGGTCGATGATTTCAATCGCGGCGACAACGCCGGCTGCGGCTACTTCGACGTCAATCAAAAACGCGGCATACGTTGGAACACGGCGAAGGCGTTTCTGAAGCCGGTGTCGGGCCGGCCCAATCTGACCGTGATGACCGGCTGCCACGTGGAACGCTTGCAGATCGAAATGACCGACCGGGGTCCGCTGTGCAACGGTGTTATTTTCAGCGGCGGCGGCACCCGCTATCGCGCGATGGCGTCGAAAGAAACCGTTCTGGCCGCTGGCGCCGTTGGTTCGCCGCAGATTTTGCAGTGCTCCGGCATCGGCTCGGCCGCGAAGCTGTTTCACCACGGCATCGCGCCGCTGGCCGATCTGCCCGGTGTCGGCGAAAACCTGCAGGACCATCTGCAATTGCGCATGGTCTACAAGCTCGGCGGTGGCGCCCGCACCTTGAACACGATGGCGTCGAACTGGTTCGGCAAGATGAAGATCGGCCTCGAATATGCGATGTTCCAGAGCGGGCCGATGTCGATGGCGCCGTCGCAGCTGGGCGCGTTCGCCCGTTCCGACGCGAATCAAGCGTCGCCCAATCTGCAATATCACGTCCAGCCCCTGTCGCTGGAAAAATTCGGTGACCCTTTGCACGCCTTCCCCGCCTTCACCGCGAGCGTGTGCAACCTGCGGCCGACGTCGCGCGGCCACGTGCGCATCGCCGGCGCCGATTCGTACGCGCCACCCAAGATTTCGCCGATGTATTTGAGCACCGCCGAGGACCGCCAGGTGGCGGCGGCGGCGCTGACATTGACGCGCCGTATCGTCGCCTCGCCGGCGCTGACAAAGTTCACGCCGGAAGAATACAAGCCGGGCGCCCATTACCGCACCGAGGAGGAACTGGCGCGGGCGGCGGGCGATATCGGCACCACCATCTTCCATCCGGTCGGCACCTGCAAGATGGGCCGCGCCGACGATCCCACCGCCGTCGTCGATAGCGAATTGCGTGTCATCGGCGTCGCCGGTCTGCGCGTTGTCGACGCATCCATCATGCCCTTTATCACCTCCGGCAACACTAATTCCCCAACGATCATGATCGCCGAAAAAGCTTCAGAAATGATCCGTTCAGCCTGGAAATGATGAGACCGCTTGTTAGCGTTAGATCAAAAGTAAGTAGTAGTTATACTGTATTGTTAGCTAATTTTTTACTCTGTATGATCTAAAAAAATTTAGTACCTTGAACCATAAAAGCAAGGGAGACAGGATGTCCGGCGTTATCTTGGAAACAAAGCACTTGACCAAGCAGTTCAGAGGTTTCACTGCGGTCAACGATGTCAATCTAAAAGTGCAGCGCGGTCATATCCACGCGCTCATCGGCCCCAACGGTGCCGGTAAAACCACATGCTTCAATTTGTTGACCAAGTTTCTGGTGCCTACTTCGGGCCAGATCCTGTTCAACGAAAAAGACATCACGGCGGCCAAACCGGCGCAGATCGCCCGCATGGGCGTGATCCGTTCGTTTCAGATTTCAGCGGTCTTTCCCCACCTCACCGTGCTGCAAAACGTCCGCATCGGACTGCAGCGGCAGCTGGGGACGAGCTTTCATTTCTGGCAGAGCGAACGCGCGCTGGGCACGCTCAACGACCGCGCCATGCAACTGCTGGCCGAGGTCGACTTGACCGAGTTCGCCGACACCGTCACCGTCGATATGCCTTACGGACGCAAGCGCGCTTTGGAGATCGCCACCACGCTGGCGATGGAGCCGGAGCTGATGCTGCTCGACGAGCCGACCCAGGGCATGGGCCACGAGGACGTGCACCGCGTGACGGACCTGATCAAAAAAGTCTCGGCCGGCCGCACCATCCTGATGGTCGAACATAATATGAAAGTGGTGTCCGGCATCTGCGACAAGATCTCGGTCTTGCAGCGCGGCGCCATGCTGGCCGAGGGCACGTACGCCGAGGTGTCGCGCAATCCCCAGGTGATGGAAGCGTACATGGGCACCGAAGCGGCGGTTCTGGAAGGAGCCCACTGATGACGGCCGCCCTGGAAATATCGAACCTGCAAACCTGGTACGGCGAGTCGCACATCCTGCACAACGTCAATCTGACGGTGCAGCCCGGGGAAGTCGTCACGCTGCTCGGCCGCATCGGCGCCGGCCGCACCACCACCTTGCGCGCCATCATGGGATTGACCGGCGCCCGCAAAGGCTCGATCAAGATCAACGGTGTCGAGGCGATCGGTTTCCCGACCCATAAAATCGCCCACCTCGGCGTCGGCTATTGCCCCGAGGAGCGCGGCATCTTCGCCTCGCTGTCGACCGAGGAAAACCTGTTGCTGCTCGATGAAATTTCCGAAGGCCTGGCGCCGGTCATCGTGCAGGGGCTGGCGCGTATGATCACCACCCTCAAGTCGAAGGGCTACACCATCGTCATGGTGGAACAGAATTTCCGGTTCGCAGCGCCGCTGGCGGACCGGTTTTATGTGATGGAGCACGGTCAGATCGTCGAGACCTTTGTTTCATCCGAATTGAGCGACAAGATGCCGGTGCTGACCGAGCTGCTTGGCGTGTAGAAGATTATTACAACGTTCTGTGACTATACAAATCTAATCTAATCACGCGACTTTTCGAACGGAGACAAAATGAAACTCAAAGCAATTACCATCGCAGCCAGCGCCGTTTGCGCGCTGGGCCTTTCCTTCGCCGCACAGGCCCAGGTTTCCGGCGACACCATCAAGATCGGCATGATCACCGACATGTCCGGCTTGTACACGGATATCGACGGCGCCGGTGGTGCCGAGGCCATCAAGATGGCGATCGCCGACGCCGGCGTGGTCATCGCCGGCAAGAAGGTGGAGTTCATCTCCGCCGACCACCAGAACAAGGCCGACATCGCCGCCTCCAAGGCGCGCGAATGGTTCGACCAGCAGGGCGTCGACATGCTGATCGGCGGCACCAACTCGGGCGCCAACCTGGCCATGGCCAAGGTCGCCGCGGAAAAGAAAAAGGTCTTCATTTCGATCGGCGCCGGCTCGGCCCGCTTGACCAACGAGGAATGCACGCCGTACACCGTGCACTACGCCTACGACACGATCGCGCTGGCGCGCGGCACCGGCGGCGCCATCGTCAAGCAGGGCGGCAAGAACTGGTACTTCCTGACCGCCGACTACGCGTTCGGCCAGTCGCTGGAGAAGGACACGGCGGACGTCGTCAAGGCGGCCGGCGGCAAGGTGATGGGTTCGGTCAAGCATCCGCTGTCGGCGTCGGACTTTTCGTCGTTCCTGCTGCAGGCGCAGTCGTCGGGCGCGCAGATCCTCGGCCTGGCCAACGCCGGCGGCGATGCCATCAATTCGATCAAGGCCGCCAACGAATTCGGCGTCACCAAGAAGATGAAGCTGGCCGGTCTGCTCATCTTCATCAACGACGTCCATTCGCTGGGCCTGAACCTGACGCAGGGCATGTACCTGACCGACGGCTGGTACTGGGATCAAAACGCGGAAACGCGCGCCTGGGCCAAGCGTTACTTCGACAAGATGAAGAAGGAGCCGTCGATGCTGCAGGCGGCCGACTACTCGGCCGCCACCAACTACCTGAAAGCGGTCAAGGCGGTCGGCACCGACGATTCGGACAAGGTCATGGCCTATCTGAAGGCCAACAAGATCAACGACATGTTCGCCAAGAATGGCGTGATCCGTCCGGACGGCCGCATGGTGCACGACATGTATCTGATGGAGGTGAAGAAGCCGTCGGAATCGAAATATCCGTGGGATTACTACAAGGTCGTGGCCACCATTCCGGGCGACCAGGCGTACGCCACCAAGGCCGAAACCAAATGTAGCCTGTGGAAATAAGCTGAGTTGTACACAGGACAGGCACGCCGCCGCCCCGCGCGGCGTCGCGCCTGTCCGTTCCTTGTTTTTGTCCTCATGTTACGCCTCGCCGCTCGGCCGGGCGCTCTTTAGACTGTGATCTCATGGAAATTTTCGGCGTTCCCTTGCCCGCGATGATGAGCCAGCTTTTGCTGGGGCTCGTCAACGGCTCCTTCTATGCGATGTTATCGCTCGGCCTGGCCGTGATTTTCGGCTTGCTCAACGTGATTAATTTTTCGCACGGTGCCCTGTACATGATGGGCGCGTTCGTCGCCTGGATGGGGATGACCTATCTCGGTCTGAACTACTGGACCATGCTGGTGCTGGCGCCGCTGATCGTCGGCGTGTTCGGCATCCTCATCGAAAAGACGATGCTGCGCCACCTGTACAAGCTCGACCATCTTTACGGCCTGCTGCTGACTTTTGGTATCACGTTGCTGGTGGAGGGCGTGTTCCGCTCGTTCTACGGCGTCTCAGGCCAGCCGTTCCAGGTGCCGGACGCGCTCGCCGGCGCGACCGACCTCGGCTTCATGGTGATGCCGAACTACCGGGCCTGGGTGGTGGTGGCGTCGCTGGTGGTCTGCCTGGCCACGTGGTACGTGATCGAAAAAACCAAACTGGGCGCCTATTTGCGCGCCGGCACCGAGAATCCGAAGCTGGTCGAAGCGTTCGGCATCAACGTTCCGCTGATGGTCACGCTCACCTACGGCTTCGGCGTCGCTTTGGCGGGCTTTGCAGGGGTGCTGGCGGCCCCGATCATCCAGGTGCAGCCCCTGATGGGTCAGAACCTGATTATCGTCGTATTCGCCGTTGTGGTGATCGGTGGCATGGGGTCGATCATGGGCTCCATCCTCACCGGCCTGGGCCTGGGTGTGATCGAGGGCCTGACCAAGGTGTTCTACCCGGAGTTTTCGTCGACGGTGGTGTTCCTGGTGATGGTCATCGTCCTGCTGCTTCGTCCAGCTGGTTTGTTCGGTAAAGAAAAGTAAGAGGGCACAGATGAATAGAAATCTCGGTTATATCCTGGCCTTCGCCTTCGCACTGGTGGCGCCGTTCGTCGGCTATCCGGTGTTCCTGGCCAAGCTGCTGTGCTTCGCGCTGTTCGCCAGCTCCTTCAACCTGCTGATCGGTTTCACCGGGCTGCTGTCGTTCGGCCACGCCGCCTTCTTCGGCGGCGCCGGCTACGTGGCCGGCAACGCGCTCAAGGCGTGGGGCTGGCCGGTCGAGCTGGGCATGCTGGCCGGCCTGGTCGCCGGCGCCGCCATCGGCCTGGTCATGGGCGCGTTGGCGATCCGCCGCCAGGGCATCTACTTTTCGATGATCACCCTGGCGCTGGCGCAGATGGTGTTCTTCGGCGCGTTGCGGGCGCACGAGTTCACCGGCGGCGAGGATGGCTTGCAGGGTATTCCACGTGGAAAATTCCTCGGCCTGGTCGACCTCACCAACGACACCGCGCTGTATTACTTCGTGCTGGGGATCGCGGTGCTGGCGTTCATGCTGATCGTGCGCACCGTGCATTCGCCGTTCGGCCAGGTGCTCAAGGCGATCAAGGAAAACGAGCCGCGCGCGATTTCGCTGGGCTACGATGTGGACAAGTACAAGCTGCTGGCGTTCGTGTTGTCGGCGGCCCTGTCCGGCCTGGCCGGCGCCACCAACGTGCTGGTGCAGGGTTTCGAGACGCTGACCGACGTGCACTGGACCATGTCCGGCCTGGTGATCCTGATGACCCTGGTGGGCGGCATGGGCACGCAGGTTGGGCCCATCCTGGGCGCCTTCATCATCATCGCGCTGGAGAACAAGCTGGGCGACGTGGGCAGCTTTCTGGCCAACAAGACCGGCATCGAATGGTTCTCGTCGCTGGGTGAATCGGTGGGCATGGTGACCGGGATGATATTTATTGCCTGCGTGCTGCTGTTCCGGCGCGGCATCGTGGGCGAGATGGGT
>JBDSKP010000054.1:0-7466 GCA_039916925.1 Duganella sp. | reverse complement strand
ATGGCGGATTACGCTTCGCTAATCCGCCCTACGTGGTTTAGAGTGGTTCAGAGTTCGATATCTTCGTGAGCAGTTCTTCCGGTACGGCGATCACCGTGCCGTGGCGCAGCCGCTGCGGCGTGCCCTCGTCGGGGAATTGCATCTTCGCTGTCACGTCTTCCCAGTGCACCAGGTCGCGCGAGCGCATCGCGCCATAATGCTTGGTCGTGTAGGCGTCGTAATACAGGACCACGTCCTGGCCGATCTGCAGTGCCGTCGGACCCTCTACCCACAGGCCTGGCGGCGTGATGGGCGCGCCAAGCTCGCCGAACGGTCCGCGCAGGTCCGGCGCCGCCGCTATCCGCAAGTGCTTCTTCGGCGGGTTGCGTGTTTCATCCTTGACCACCAGGTAGTTTTTGCCGTTCGCGCGCAGGAAGCTGGCGTCGATCACGCTGAAGCCGGGATCGTAGTAGAGCCGCGTCGGGGAGTACGTGACGAAGTCGCGCGTGGTCGTGTAGTACATGCGGTGGTTGTATTTTTCCTCCGACGAGCCGTCCGTGGCGGGGAAGCGGCCCGGTATCGTCGATGCCCAGAAGATCAGGAACTCACCGCGTTTGTCGTCGTAGACGATCTCCGGCGCCCAGGCATTCAGCGAGCCCGGTTCATGCGCCATCACCGGCACCTGCTGTTGCGCCGACCAGTGGACCAGGTCCTTCGATGAGGCATAGCCGATGTTGTTCTCGTTCCAGCCGGAGGTCCAGACCATGTGGTACGTGCCGTCCGGCCCGCGCACGATGCACGGGTCGCGCATCAATTTGGAGTTGCCAACCTTCGGCGCCAGGAAGCTGCGGCCGCCGCCCAATTTGTCCCATTTGTAGCCGTCGGCGCTGCCGGCGAAATGCAGTCCGTCTTCGCCGTTGCCGGTGAAGTAGGCGAAAACGTAGGCGTCGGCCGCCCGCGACGCGAAGCTGGCGATCGCCAGCGTGATGCCAACGGCCAGTTGCCGCGTGATCTTCATATTATTTGTTTGCCTCGTCGCCCAGCGGGCGTTCGTTGGTGAAGGTGGGACTGGCCGGGACCGAGAACGAGGCCACCGGGTCGGGATGGGATGGATCGAAATTGCCGTAGCCGTCGGCGATGAAGGCGGCGGCGGGTACACCGCTCCGGCGCAAGCCAGTCAACACGGCCTGCGCCAGCTCATAGCCACCGTAGTTGTTGTGGTGGGTGTTGTCGATGCGTCCCGGCTGCGGCTCGGCGAAGGCTTGCTTCGACAGCTCGGGACCCAAGGCCTCGTAGAACGGTTTGCTCATCGCATTGAGGTCGATGAAGGCGACGCCGAGTTCCTTCGCCGATTCGCGCGCAGCGTCGGCATACTCACGCAGCGACGGCACGACCTTGCCCGCCTCGTCGAAATTGCGGCGCTCCATCGACGATACGATGACGGGGATGCCGCCGTGCGTTCGGATCGCGTTGACATGCGCGCGGATCTCGTCCTTGTAGGTGGTAAAGGGACCGCCCTTGTTTTCCTTGATCTGTTTCTGGTCGTTGTGACCGAACTGCATCAGGACCGTGTCGCCCGGCCGCAGGGCGCTGACGACTTTGTCCAGCCGTCGGCGCGCCAGGGAATCGCGATAGGTTTCGCCGGACTCGGCGTGGTTGGCGACGGCGATGCCGGGCTTGAGAAACCGCGGTAGCATTTGCCCCCAGCTGCTGTAAGGTTCACCCGGCTGGTCGCAGACGGTGGAGTCGCCAAGCAGGAACAGCGTCGGCGTCACGGCGGGGACGATCTCGATGGCGCTGATCGCCGGTTGGGCGCCGTTAATCTCCAGGGTCAGGCGCTTGTCCCAGTTCCAGGCTTCCTGCACCGTTTCGCGGGGAGCCTTCAATTTGACGGCGCCGGCGGCGATACCGGCGCCGGCCGGAATGCGCGGCGTGCGGACGTTGACGGTGAAACCGCGTTTGACAAGGGCGCCCGGCGCGGTCGACACACTCTCCAGCATCAGCCGGCGCAGTTCCGACTTGACGGTGGTGTTCGATGCGGACTCGCCGCCGCCGAAGGTGATGGTGACGTTGTAGTTACCTTCGGGCAGATCGACGGAAAAGAAGAAGGGCTTGTCGGCGCCCAGGTGGCTGGTATGCGCCTGGACATTGCGCACCACGGCGCCCGGCTCGAAGCCGAAGCCGCGGTTTTCGTCGTACACCATGTCCGGCTGCACGGCGGTGTAACCGGCAGCCGGTTTGCCGCCGCCGAAGGCCAGGCGCCAGGTGTCGTTGGTGGCAGCGTGGGCATGGCCGAAAGCGGCCGATGCCAGAATAGAAAACCCTGCCAGCAGCAGCGTCGGGGAGAGACGGCGTACCACCGGCAGGGAAGGAGTGCCCGGTTTAAACTGCATTAATTCGATGCGCCCAGCGTGACGCTCACCGGCGAGTGTACCCGCGCCGCCTGCGCCGCCACGTACTTCCGCCAGTCGTCGCGGGTGGCGAAATCGCCGCCACGGGTCCAGCCGGAACCGACGTAGTAGCGCAGCGGCTGGCCGGAGACGACCTTGGCCAGCATCAGCGTATTGAGCTTGTCTTCGGCGTAGCCTTTTTCGTCGGCGGTCGGCACGATGACGGCGGTGCCGAAGGCTCCGTTCGATTTTTGTTCAATCCACTGTGTCATCGAGCGGTCGGCGGGCACGTTCGACGGCGTGATCACCGCTTCCTGGCCCTTGTCGGCCGGGGTCTTGTTCAGTCCCACGGCGGCGGTCAGCTGTTGCGGACCGGTGAAGGTGAAGGTGCTTTCGATCTGGTCGAAGTAATGTCCGGCGTCGACGGTGAAGCGCTTAACTTCCGACACCTTGGTGCCGGCGGCGTCCCAGGCGTCGTAGTTCAATTCGAAGATGGCGCGCACCGGGCCGTTGGCGATGACTTTCCAACTGGCGTAGTTCACGCTGGTGTGCAGGGTGCCACCGTCCCAGATGCCGGTGCCACCCGCGCCGCGCGACTTGCCGACGTTGTACATGTCCATGCCTTCGCCTTCGTCATGGTGATAATGGTCATGGCCTTTGTTGTACCAGCGGTCGACGATGGGATAGGCCACGCGCTTGTGCCAGATATCCATGCCGCTGGTGACCAGCACTTCCTTGCCGCTGCCCTCGGGCGCCGGCGCGGCCAGCGCGGGGCCGTAGGTGCGGTGTCCGACCTTGTCGTTCTCCCACGCGAAATCGTCCAGGCGTTCCGGCACATCCCGCGCCGAGACCTTGCTGGGGAAGGGCGGTGACATCGCCTCGATTTTTTCGACGGTGAAGGTGGCCTTCTTTTCGCCGGCGGCGAAGTTGTGCTGGAAAATCAGGTCGCCATACGCGATGCCGACATTCTTCGGGTCCTTGGCCTGCGGCGCGACATTGGTGACCTGGTACGGCAGCAAGTGGCCGGCGGCGTCCTTGACTTCGATATGCTGCAGCAGCGCGCCCGGCAGCACCCGATTGACTTCGCTCCACGGGATGGTGATCGTCTCCGATGGACGCGCCTGATCCAGATTGTGCGTAACGGTGACGGTCAAACGTTCGGCGGCGAAGCCCGCGCCGGCGGCGGCCAGCGCGGCGGGTACGAAAAGGATATGGCGAAGGTTCATGTATTTACCAGAATTTAAAGACGATGAAATGGAAGCGGGTATCTCCGAGACTGTACCGCATCTTGTAATTCGGGCAAAGCACGAATGAAACCGCCGCCATCGTCCACTGCACATTTTGATTTTCGGTTGCGCAAAGTATCGATATTCCGATCGGACGTGTCAACGGTTGGCGCCATCTAATCATGTTTGTGACTGAAGTTAGTAATAGTTCGTAGCCTCAATTTCGTTAGGTGCTCTGGTGATTTTCGTAATTGCGGACGCCAGACCGAAATCGCAGAATGCTCAATGCCCCCCGAGGCGTAATAACTATAAATCTAAGAGAGACAATTAAATGAGAACCAAGCATCTTGTAGCGCTGCTCGCGGCAGCGCTGTCGATCCCGCTCGTCTCGACGGCGGAAAACTACCACTGGGACTCGGTCGCCATCGGCGGCGGGGGCTTCGTCACCGGGGTCGTCCCCAGCAAGCTTGAACGCGATGTCGTCTACGTCCGCACCGACGTCGGTGGCGCGTATCGCTGGGACGCCGCCAAATCGCGCTGGGCGTCGATGACCGACTGGATAGGCCAGGCAGACGTCGGCTTGCTGGGCATCGAGTCGCTGGCGGTCGATCCGCACAACGCGGCCAACGTCTATATGCTGGCGGGTACCAGCTATTTCAGCGGCGGCAAGACCGCCGTGCTGCGCTCTAGCGACTACGGCAAAACCTTCACCGTCACCGACGTCAGTAGCCAGTTCAAATCGCACGGTAACGGCATGGGACGGCAGAACGGCGAGAAGCTGCAGGTCGATCCCGGCTCGGGCAATGTGCTGTACGCGGGCACGCGCCGCGACGGCCTGTTCAAAAGTTCGGACTCCGGCGCCACCTGGAGCCGCATGGCCGGCTTCGAGGTCACCAGCACCCCGAACGACAATGGCGTCAGCTTCGTGCTGCTCGACCCCACCAGCGTCGACGGCGGACTGGCGCAGCGCATGTTCATCGGCGTGTCGCGCTTCGATTCGGCGGGCCCAAACCTGTATTTCAGCTATGACGCCGGCGAGACGTTCGTGCCGGTCGAGGGCGGCCCCACGGGCTTGATGCCGCAGCGCGCAGTGATGTCCCCCGAGGGGCTGTTGTACATCACCTACGCCAACGGCGCCGGCCCGCATCCGGGCACCAACGAGCCGATGGACAACGGCCAGGTGTGGGAATACGACGCCGTCGGCGGCAACTGGACCAACATCACGCCGGCCGGCTTCGCGCGGCCTTTCGGTGGCATCAGCATCGACCGCAACGACCCGAAACACCTGGTGGTCTCCACCATCAACACCTGGATGCCGCAGGGCGCCAACCAGTATGGCGACCGGATATTCACGTCGAAGGACGCCGGCCGCACCTGGACCGACGTGGTGGCGCGCGGTTTCGCGATCGATCCCAAGGGCGCGAACTGGATCACCGACGCCTCGATCCATTGGGCCGGCTCGGTCGAATTCGATCCCTTCGACGGCAAAAAGGCGTGGGTGGTCTCCGGTAACGGCTTGTTCAAAACCAGCGACATAAACGCCAGCACCACCACCTGGGCGTTCGACGTCGCGGGGCTGGAAGAAACGGTGCCGTTCGATTTCCAGAGCGTCCCGAATGGCCCGCTGGTGTCGGTGATCGGCGATTTCGATGGCTTCATCAACGCCGATCCGGCGCAATACGGCGTGCGCCACTCGCCGCAGACCGGCACCACCACCGGCCTGGCGATCGCCGCGCAGGACCCGCGCATCATGGCGCGCGTCGGCAACGACATGTATTACACCACCAACAGCGGCTCGAGCTGGACCAAGTCGCCGCTGCTGAACGGCGCCAAGGGCAACCTGGCCCTGTCGGCCGACGGCTATGCCTTGCTGCACAGCCCAGCCGATTCGAACGTCAGCTATCGCTCGACCAACTTCGGCGGCAGCTGGGCGCCGATCTCCGGCCTCACGGCCAGCAACGCGCGTCCGGTCGCCGATCCGGTCAACCCGTCGAAGTTCTACGCCTACGACAATGGCAAGCTGCTGGCCAGCGCCGATGGCGGCGCCTCGTTCACGCTCAAGAGCAGCCTGGCCGCCGGCGGTTCCAGCCTGATTCGTCCGGCCCCGGGACGCGAGGGCGACCTGTGGGTGTGCCTGAACGGCGGCGGGATTTCGCGCTCCACCGACTCCGGCGCCACCTTCACCAAGGTGGCGACGGTGAACCAGTGTGACGCGGTGGGCTTCGGTAAGACTGCGCCGCAGGCCAGCTATCCGACCGTGTACCTGCACGGCACGGTGGGCAGCGTGCACGGCATGCTGCGCTCGACCGACGCCGGCGCCACCTGGGTGCGCGTCAACGACGCCGCCCACCAATACGGCGGCCTGGCCAACGGCGGCATGCTGGCCGGTGATATGAACGTCTTCGGCCGCGTCTACATGAGCACCGCCGGCCGCGGCATCGCCTACGGAACGCCGGCGGTGACCGGTGGCGAAGTGCTGGTGACGCCGGTGACCGCCGGCCCGCCGGTGGTGACGCCGCAGCCGGTCAACGAGTGCAGCTATGTGGTCACCGCCGCCTGGTCCGGTGGCTACAACGCGGCGGTCCGCATCAAGAACAACCGCTCGACCGTGGTCAATGGCTGGGCGGTGAGCTGGACCTACACCGACAATTCGGCCGTCCAGGGCTTCTGGAACGCCGACGTCGCTGGCGCGCCGCCAACCTACACGGCCACTCCCAACCAGAGCTGGAACACGAACATCCAGCCCGGCGACACGGTGGAATTCGGCATGACGGTCAGCGGCGAGGCGATTCCGGTCGTCACCGGCGACGCTTGTAAATAATTGGAGATGAAGACAATGAAAAAAGTACTGATTGGTTTCCTGGCTGGCGCCGTGCTGACGCTGGCGTCTCCGGCGCAAGCGACCGTGGTGAACTTCGACGATGGTAGCGCGGGCGGCAAGCTGTCGTCGCTCTCCAAACACGACCCGTACGGGGGCCTCAGCTGGACCAACAGCTGGTACCTGGGCGATACCGCCGTCAATGGCTACGGCAACGCCGCCCATTCGGGCACGCAGTTCGTGTCCAACGGATTCGGCGTCAACAACCTGGGCGTCAGCAGCGACACCGCCTTCAACCTGAACGGCGCCTGGTTCGCCACGCCCGCCACCAACGGATCGAAAGCGACGTGGATCAATATCAGCGCCTACGATGCGGCGAACCAGCTGATAGGCAGCACCGGGAACATGGCCATCAATGGCAGCTACAGCTGGGTGCAAGCGAGCTTCGCCAACGTATCACGGTTGGCCATCACGCGCGACAAAGGCTGGTTTGTGATGGACGACCTGTCGATATCCGCCATCGGCCCGGTGGTGGGGCCAGCCAACCCGGTGCCGGAGCCGGGCAGCGCGGTCTTGCTGGCGGCCGGATTGCTGATGACGGGTTTTGCGGCAGCGCGTCGGAAGTCCTAACCAAGAAACCACGAAAGGTTACATGATGAAATCCTTTTTATCGATAGTGCTTTTCTTCCTCGCGCTGGGCGCGGGGCCGCTCGCCCAGGCGCAAAGTTGCGGTAGTGGCGGCGGCGCGACCGTTTGCCTCACCGCGACCGGCTCGTCGGACAATATCAAATTGACCTGGACCGTCAGCGGCGCCGTCACCGGCGTTCAGGTCTACCGCGACACAGACAGCAACACGTACGGCCGCAGCAGGCTGGCGATACTGTCGGCATCGACCACCACCTACACGGATTCGACGCCGGTCCAGGGCACGCCCTACTGGTACTGGGTCAAGTTCACCACCAGCGCCGGCAGTTACGATTCCGGCGCGGCGACGGCGGTGCGCGCCGGCGCGATGCGCAGCCTGACCAGCCTTCAGCTGTCGACGCAGATGTC
>JBDSKP010000053.1:0-10611 GCA_039916925.1 Duganella sp. | reverse complement strand
GATGATCGACAGGTTGACCTGTTCGATGCCGGCGCTCTGCTCCTGGCTGGCGTCGGCGATCTCTTTCATGATGTCGGTCACGCGGCGAACCGATGCCACCACCTCGTCCATCGTCACGCCGGCCTGGCCGACCAGCTTGGTGCCGGCACCGACCTTTTCGACCGAGTCATCGATGAGCATCTTGATTTCCTTGGCGGCACCTGCGGAACGCTGGGCCAGGTTGCGCACTTCCGACGCCACCACCGCGAAGCCGCGACCCTGTTCGCCGGCACGGGCCGCCTCGACTGCGGCGTTCAGCGCCAGGATATTGGTCTGGAAAGCAATGCCATCGATAACGCCGATAATGTCGACGATCTTCTTGGCCGACGCGTCGATCGAGCTCATGGTGTTGACCACTTCCGACACCACCTTGCCGCCCTTGATCGCCACGTCCGAGGCGGCCGACGCCAGTTGATTGGCTTCCCGTGCATTGTCGGCGTTCTGCTGCGTCACCGAATCCATTTCGCCGATGGCCTGGTTGATCTGCCCGATGCCGACTTCCTGTTCAAGGCTAGCGGTGGTGATCTCTCCCATGATCCCGGTCACGCGCTCGATGCTGGCGACCACCTCGGTCATCGTGGTGCCCGCTTTGGCGGCCAGCTTGTTGCCGGCGTCGACCATCTGGACCGAATCGGTGATCAAGGTCTTGATTTCCCTGGCCGCACCGGCCGAGCGCTGCGCCAGGTTGCGCACTTCCGACGCCACCACCGCGAAGCCCCGGCCCTGTTCGCCAGCGCGCGCCGCTTCCACCGCCGCGTTCAGCGCCAGGATGTTGGTCTGGAACGCGATGCCGTCGATGACGCCGATGATGTCGGCGATCTTGGCGGCCGACCCGTTGATCAGGCCCATCGTCGTCACCACCTCGGACACCACCACGCCGCCCTGGCGCGCCACCTCGGTGGCCGACACCGCCAACTGGTTGGCCTGGCGCGCGTTGTCGCTGTTTTGCTTGACGATGGAAGTCAGTTCCTCCATCGACGACGCGGTCTGCTCCAAAGCGCTGGCCTGCTGTTCGGTGCGCGACGACAGATCCATATTGCCGGCGGCGACTTCGCCGGTGGCCGTCGCGATCTCGTCGGTGCCGACCCGCACCTGGCCGACGATATTGTTCAGGCTTTGGTTCATGGCCTTGAGCGCCTGCAGCAACGAGCCGATCTCGTCCTTGCTATCCACCTCGATGCGGCTGCTCAAGTCGCCGGCGGCGACGGTTTGCGCCAGCGCCAGGGCTTGGTTCACCGGGATCGTGATCGAACGCGTGATGAACCAGCCGATCAGCACGGCGGCGATCGCGGCCGCGACCGACAGCGCCAGCGTCGTCCACACCGCGAACGCGCCGTCCGCCTCCGCCTGTTCACCATCCTTGCGCATCAATGATTCCTGAAACGCGGCCATGACGTCGATCGCGCCGAAAAACTCGGTTTGGGCCCCGCGCAATTCCTTGAGCAGGTATTTCCCGGCCTCCTCGGCCTCGCCGTCCTTGATCAGCTTGACGGTGGCGTCGAGCGTGCGCAGGTACACCTGCTGGCGCTCGTTCATGGTCTTGAGCAGCTCCTTGCCCTTGGCCAGCGTCAGCATGCCGGCGAGCTTGCTCACATCCACTTCAGCCGCTTTCAATGACGCATCCAGTTTTCCCAGCGACGCGACCACTTCCGCCGGATCGGCCGCACCGATCAGGGCGTTGCGCAAATAGCGCGCCTGCAGGTTCACCTCGGTCTGGACTTCTTTCGTCACCATCAGCTTGGCAAAGCTTTGGTTCAGGAGCCGTTCCGTGGCCTGGTTGATCAGGTTGATACGCGTGATGGCGATGACGGCCACCGCGGCCAACAACAGGACCACCACCCCGAAACCGAGGCCAAGCCGCGTTCCGATTTTTAGATTTGAAATTTTCATTCTGCTTTCCAGTTGACGTGAGGCTGGCTCGCTGCAAGCGACACGCAAAGATTGAGGATCAGAAACGGCCGAACCGCGGCGTCAGGGGCGCGCAAGGTTGCGCAAAAGGGCACCAGGAATGGCGGCGCGGATACCAGGCATTCATCCCGGGGGTAGGGGGACCGACGCGACGCTGGTGTCAACCAGCATAAGAATTTTGCGGCGTGATATTGAACTCCCATGGTATCAAGTAAAAGGTCGTTTGGGGCACCAACGAGTACGTAGACAATAATGCCTAGTCTTGGTATCAGGGGGTTCACATGCTTGTCGCTATAGTTGATCAACATTCACAGGTCCGGGTCCGCATGGCGCGCCTGTCCTTGTATTTCGCCGCCGGCGCGCTGCTGGCCGGCTGCGCCGCCACCCAGCCGCCGTTGACCGACTTCACCGCCAACTCCGGCGGCCCGCGCGCGCCGGAGCAACTCGCGGTCACGTTTGAAAAGGCCGACCTGGCGCTGCGCGTCGATCCCGCCACGCGCAGCATCGGCGGCGACGCGTCGCTGACCTTCGTCGTGAACGGCGACGCGCCGGCACCACTGGACCGCATCGCCGTCGAACTGGACCGCAACCTGCAGGTCGACGGCGCCAGCGTCGACGGCGTGGCGCTGGCGCCGTCGGCGATCAGCAACCCGGACGGCCGCCTCTACCTGGCCTTGCCGTCGCCGCTGCCGGCCGGCGCCCGCACCACCGTGCGCATCCGCTACCACGGCGTGCCGCACGTGGCCAAGCGCGCGCCGTGGGATGGCGCCTTCGTCTGGAGCAAGACCGAGGACGGCCAGCCGTGGATCGCCACCACCGTCGAAGGCGAAGGCTGCGACCTGTTCTGGCCCTGCATCGACCATCCGATGGGCAAGGCCAAACTGATCGATCTGCACATCAGCGTGCCGGCGCCGCTGGTGGTGGCCGGCAACGGCGTGGCGCTCGGCATGGACGAGCGGGACGGCTGGCGCACCTACCACTGGCGCGCGAAAAATCCCAGCACCTACGGCGTGGCGCTCAACATCGGTCCGTACGAGATGCTGTCCGGCGATTACGCCAGCAGGTACGGCAACACGATCCCGCTGCGCATGTGGTACCTGAAGGGCCACGAGCGCCAGGCCGGGGACTTGTTCGGCGAGTTCGCACCCATGCTCGACTTCTTCGAGCACCGCATCGGCCCCTACCCGTTCGGCGACGAGAAAATGGGCGTCGTCGAAACGCCGCACCTGGGCATGGAACACCAGACCATCAACGCCTACGGCAACGGCTACCTGAAGTCGCCTTACGGCTACGACTGGCTGTTGCACCATGAACTGTCGCACGAGTGGTTCGGCAACCAGATGACCAACGCCGACTGGGACGACATGTGGCTGCACGAGGGTTTCGGCAGTTACATGCAGCCGCTGTACCTGCAATGGCTGCGCGGCGACATGGAATTCAAGGCGGAGCTGTTCAACCACCGCAAGTCGCTGCTCAACAAGGCGCCGGTGGTCAGCGGCAAACCGCGGCGCATCGAGGACGTCTACGACGACGGGCGCGGCGGTCCCGGCAACGACATCTACACCAAGGGATCGCTGATCCTGCACACGCTGCGCAACCTGATCGGCGACGACGCCTTCTTCCGCGCCACGCGCCGCATGGTCTACGGCACCGAGACACCGGTGCCCGGCAACTTCCAGCCGCGCTGGAGCAGCACCCGGGAATTCATCGCCATCGTCAACGAGATCGGCGGCCGCGACCTGACCTGGTTCTTCGACGCCTATCTGTACCACGCGGCCTTGCCCGAGCTGGTCGAGGCGCGCGACGGCGACAGGCTGCGGCTGAACTGGAAGCTGAAGGACGGCGGCCCGTTCCCGATGCCGCTGGAGGTGCGCATCCTTGACGACCAGGGCGAGCGCACCGTCCGGCTGCCGATGACCGGCGGCGGCGGCGAACTGACGCTGCCGGCCAACGCGCTCTATACTATCGATCCGGACTCCCGCGTGCTGCGCCGGCAGGCCCATATCGACGAGTGGAAACGCGACGACGACGAACGTAAAAAGAAGAAAGCGAAGGCATCATGAAAAAATTCACGCTGGCGTTGCTGATGACGGCCGCGCTGTCCGCCTGCAGTCCGCAATACGACTGGCGCGACTACCGCGCCAACGACGCGCCGTACGCCGTGCTGTTCCCCGCCAAGCCGGCCAGCCAGACGCGCACCGTCAAGCTCGGCGAACTGGACGTGTCGATGACGATGACGGCGGCCGAGGTCGACGGCGTGGTGTTCGCGGTCGGCAGCGCGCAACTGGCGGACGCGGCCCGGGCGCCGGCCGCGCTCGAGGCGATGAAGACGGCGCTGGTCAACAACATCGCCGCCACCGTGACCAAAAGCGCGGCGTCGGCGAGCGGCGCGCAAACCGTGCTCGATATCGAGGCGAAGGGGAGCCGAAATGGTGAGCCCATGCTGCTGATCGGGCGTTTTATTGCCAAAGACAAACGGATCTATCAGGTGATCGTCATGGGCCGCGAGAAAAACATCGTGCGGGACACGGTGGAAACCTGGTTCGCTTCCTTCAAACTGAACTAAAATCGGGCTCCTGGCTTAAAAGATGCTTAATTGGTGTGCGATACCGCCCATACAGATGAGTTCGTATCTTGTAAAGTTTCCCTGACGACCTAATGTGGACACCAACGGCACGCCGCTGCCTGGCCATTCGGCGCACCGTTGGACCTTTTCATTAATAATACTAAGAAAGCGCACCATGCTAATTGCCTTCAAATCCAAATCCAGCCCGGAAGTCCTGATGTACCAGGAGCACGCCCAGCGCATCCTCGACCTGCTGCACAAGAACCCCACGCGCGGCGTGATCACCGCCGCCGAGGCGGAGCAGGCGCTGTCGGTGCTCGAGCACGAAGTGGCCGAAAGCAAACTCCATCCTGAAAACGATGTCGAGCACGACGTCCACGCGCATGAGAAGGAAGAAAACGAGACGGTTGAACATGCGGTCATGCAGCGCGTGGGTTTCCACGCGCGCGCGTATCCGCTGCTGGAGATGCTGCGCTCGGCAAGGCAGGAGAACGAGAGCATCATCTGGGGCGTGTGAGTTGACGCGGTGGCACGCTGGATCGCCGATCCCGGGCCATCGCGGTCCTCAATCCCCGGCCAGGCTCGCCTTCAACGGCAAATCGATCGTGAACCGCGTGCCCACGCCGACCACGCTGTCGACCCGGATGCTGCCGTCCAGCAGCGACGTCACGATGTTGTACGTGATGCTCAACCCCAGCCCGTTGCCCCCTTGCCCCAGCTTGGTCGTGAAGAACGGATCGAAGATGCGCGCCTGATGCTCGATGGCGATGCCCGCGCCGTCATCCTGGAACACGATCCGCACCCGCTCCGGCCCCAGCCGCACCGCCCACAACCGTATCACGCCGGCGCCGCGTCCCTCGAACGCGTGCAGCAGGGCGTTGTTGATCAGGTTGATGATGACCTGGCCATACGGCCCCGGGAAACTGTCCATCTCGATATCGTCCGGCATCTCCAGGTCGACCTGGTGGCCCGCCTTGCGGATCTGGTTCTTCATCGTCGTGACGATTTCCTGGCTGGCCTGGTGCAGGTTGAAATGGCGCCGCTTGGCGCTGGCCTGGTCGACCGCCACCTGCTTGAAACTGTTGACCAGCTCGGCGGCGTTGCGCAGGCTGCGCATCAGCAGCGTCGACGCCTCGCGCGCGGCGTCGATAAACTGCGTCAGGTCGGAACGGCGCAGCACATTGCCGTTCTGGCGCAGTTCGATCTCCGTTGTCTTGTCCTCGAGCGTGCTGGCGATCACCAGGCTGTTGCCGATCGGCGTGTTGAGCTCGTGCGCGACGCCGGCCACCAGCGATCCGAGCGCCGCCAGCTTTTCCCGCTCGACCAGTTGCTGCTGCGTGTCCTGCAACCGCCGGTACGAATCGGCGTTGGCGAACGCCACCGCCACATACGAGGCCAGCGTGGTCAGCATGTCGAGATCGATGCGGTGGTAGGCGTTGGCGCGGTAGCTGTGGACGGTGATAACGCCACGCACCTGCCCGCTGACCGAGATCGGCACGTAGATCAGCGAACGCGGCTCGGTCGGCAGCGAGCCGTCCTCTAGCGTGCCCATGTTGTCGACGCCGGAGACCAGCGACAGGTTGGCGATGTAGCGCCCGTACTCCTGTTCCAGGTCGTTGATGAACACTTCCTCCGCATGGTTGATGCACCACACCGCCAGCTGGTTGGGCTCGAGCATGCTGCGCGTGTACGGCGCGTAGCGCTTGCCGTTCTCCATCGCGAACGGATACTCGATCAGTTCCTGCTCGGGCCGGTAAATGCCGATGCCGAACACGCTCGCGTCCATCAGCGCGTGCACCTGCTGGTAGAGCATGGTCATGATCGCTTCGCTGTCGAGGTTGGCCGTGATGCGGCGGCCGATATCGGACAACAGGGAGATATTGCGGTGCGCCAGCTCCACGCTTTCCTTCTGCAGTTCGGCCTCGTGCTTCTGGCGCTCGATCGACTCCTTCTGCAGCACCAGCTCGCGCGTGCGGCTGCCCACCTCCTCCTCCAGCGCCTGCTTTTGCCGCATCAGCATGCGGATGCGGATGCGGAACAGCAGGTAGGCCGCGCCCACCACCACGCCGACCATCAGCAGCCGGAACCACCACATCTTCCAGAACGGCGGCGTGATGATCAACGTCAGCTCCGCCGGCCTCGCGCTCCAGACGCCGTCCTTGTTGGCGGCACGCACGCGGAACACGTAGCGGCCGGGGTCCAGGTTGGTGTAGGTGGCGTAGCGCTTGCCGGCGTCGGTCGTGACCCACTGCGGATCGAACCCCTCGAGCTGGTAGGCGTAGCGGTTGCGCTGCGGGTCGGCGAAATGCAAGGCGGCGAACTCGATCGAGAACATGACGTCGCGATGGCTCAAGGTCAGCGTTCCGGCGCCGCCCAGCGATCCCTTCGGCAGCACGTCGGGGCGCGGCGTGTCGCTGACGATCGATTCGTTGAAGATGAAAAAGTCGGTGATGGCGATCTGCGGCGGGCGCGTGTTGTCGTGGACGGCCGACGGCTTGAACGCGGTCAGGCCGGCCAGGCCGCCGAAGTACAGCGTGCCGTCCGGGTCCTTGTAGGCCGAGCCGATGAAATAGGAGCCGTCGATCAGGCCGTCCTTGGCCGTGTATTGCTTGAAAAAGCCGGTCTCCGGATTGAACATCGCGATGCCGGCGGTGGTGCTGATCCATAGACGGCCGTCGTCGTCGTCCAGGATGGCGCCGATTGGATCGGCCGCGCCGCCGTTCTGTCCCGGGTAGTAGCGGAAGCGCAGACCGCCGTCCGCCTGCGGCAAGGCCTCGCACAAGCCGGCGGCGGTGCCGACCCACAGCACGCCTTTTTTATCCTCGAAGAGGAACGGCACGCGCTTGTGGCTCAGACTGTCGGGCCTGTTCGGATCGTGGCGGTAGTGGCGGAATTTTCCGGTGGCGCGGTCGAAGCGGTTCAGGCCGTTCTCCGTGCCGATCCACAAGATGCCCTGGCGGTCCTCGAGCAGCGCGTAGACGCGGCCGTGGACGCTGTCCGGATGGTCGAGGTCGGCGCGATAGGTGGTGACGGCGTCGGTGTCCGGGTCGACGCGGTGCAGGCCGGTGCGCGTGCCGGCCCAGATGACGCCGGCCCGGTCGACCAGTAGCCGATGGATCGACTGCGAATTGGGATCGGCGTCGAAGCGCACCCGGGTGTAACGGCCGGTGGCCGGATCGCGCCGCGCCAGGCCGGTCGAGGTGCCGACCCACAGCCGCCCCTTGCGGTCGGTGGCCAGCGTGGTCACCACGTCCCCCGGCAGGCTGCCGGGATCGCGCTCGTCGCGGTGCCAGACTTCGACGGTGCGTTTGGCCACGTCGAGGCGGGTCAGGCCCTCGGACGAACCGAGCCAGATCTTGTTGTCGCCGGCGCCGCTGATCGCGCGCACCTTGCCATTCCTCACGCTCGGCAGCACGCCGGACGACTCGGTGTAGCGTTCGAATCCGCCGCTGTCCAGATCCACCCAGTCCAGGCCGGCGTACCAGTTACCGACCCACAAGGTGCCGGTGCGGTCCTGATACAGCGCGGTGATCTGGTTGTCGCTCAGGCCATGACGGTTCAGGCTATCCCAGCGGTAGCTGTGGAACTCGCCATTGACCGGGTCGCGCCGTTTCAGGCCGTCCTCATGCGTGCCCACCCACAAGGTGCCCTCGCTGTCGTGCAACAGGACGTTCACGCGCTCGTCGCCGAAGCCCTCGAACGCCGGCAGGCGCGTCGGCGCCCCGCCCGCCGCCCGCCACGCCTGCAGGCCGGACATGGCGCCGGCCCAGACGACGCCGTCCGGACCGACCGACAGCGAGGTGATGTTGTTGGCCGGCGCCGTTCCGGCGCGCGGCGTCAGATGGACGAACCTGGCGGCGCCCGACGGCAGCATGTCCAGCCCGCTGGCCGTGTTGATCCACAGATTGCCGGACTTGTCGCGCGCCATCGCGTTGACCCGATCGTCGGAGATGCTGTCCGGATCGGCCGGCGCGTGCCGCGGCGTGCGCACCCGGCCGCTGTTGATATCGAGATGCTGCAGGCCCTCGCTGGTGGCCAGCCACAGGCCGTCCCCGCCGTCGCCGATGATGTGGGTCACGGCCAGCGTGCCGGCCTTGACGGCTTGGTGGATGAAACCACCCGTGACCGGGTCGTAGCGGTCCAGTCCGCCCTTGCTGCCGACCCACAAGCGGCCGGCGGCGTCCTCGTACAAGGCCTGCACATAATTGTCTAGCAGGCTGTGCGGATTGCCGGGGTCGTTCTTGAACACGGTGACACGGTAGCCGTCAAAGCGGTTCAGGCCGGCCTGGGTGCCGATCCAGACATAGCCCTGGCGGTCCTGGACGACACGCGTGATGGACTCCTGCGTCAGGCCCTGCTGGACGCCCAGGTGCTCGAACCGCAGGCTGAGCGGGGCCGCCTGGACGAGCGAACACAACGACAGCAAAAGCAAGCCGCAAAACCGGGCCGTGCGCAGCGCGAAACGTGACATAAGGTTGCACTCCAATATTAACGATATTGTAGTGCAGAAACACTGAGCGACGACAAGGATGGCGGGGTGGCCGGCAAACCGGCAGCGCTGGTTAGGCACACGCACCAGACATCCGGCTAGAATTGCGTTCTTATTTATTTCAGGGTGATGAATCGATGAAAAAAATTCTGACGGGGTGTGTGCTGTTGGCGTCGCTGGGCGCCGGCGCGGGTGCGCAGGAGTGCAAGAGCCAGCAGGAGTATGCCAAGGCGCGGGAAGTGATCAAGGACTTGGGCCACATCGTCGCGCCGTCCGGCGTGCAGGAAGCCTACAAGACCAAAATCGGCGGCATCGACCAGTGGATCAACGTGCGCGGGCAGGACAAGAACAATCCCGTGATCCTGTTCGTGCATGGCGGTCCGGCCTCGCCGCTGATCCCGGCCATCTGGCAGTTCCAGCGCCCGCTGGAAGAGTACTTCACCATCGTCAATTACGACCAGCGCGGTGCCGGCAAAACCTTCAATGAAACCGCGCCGGATTCGCTCAGTGACAGCATCCACATTCCGCGCTACATCGACGATGCGATCGAAGTCGCCGAGTACATCAAGACCCGCTACCACAAGGACAAGGTGATCCTGATGGGCCACAGCTGGGGCACGGTGATCGGCATGGGCGCGGCGTTGAAGCGGCCGGACCTGTTCCACGCTTACGTCGGCATCGGCCAGGTGATCAGCACCCGCGAGAATGAACGCATCAGCTTTGAGTACGCGGTCGAGCAATCGAAGGCGCACAACAACGACAAGGCCATCAAGGAGCTGGCGTCGATCGCGCCGTATCCGGGCGACCAGCCGATCACGCGCGAGCGCATCGTCATCGAGCGTACTTGGGCGCAGTACTACGGCGGCTTGAGCGCCTATCGCGACAGTTCGGACTATTTCCATAACGCGGGCAAGCTCTCACCGGAGTATAACGATTGCGACGTGCGCGCCATCGATGCCGGCAATATGTTCTCGCTGGGCCGCTTGTTGCCGGAGTTCCTCGACGTCGACTATCGCAACGTGCGCAGCTTCCCGATCCCGGTGGTGATGTTCATGGGCCGCAACGACTACACCACGCCATCGGTGCCGACCGACGAGTGGCTCAAGCGAGTCAAGGCGCCGTACAAGCGCGGCGTGTGGTTCGAGCATTCCGCCCACATGATTCCGTGGGAGGAGCCGGGCAAGACGCTGGTGAGCCTGCTGGAGACGGTGCGGCCGCTGGCCGTGGCGCCGCTGCAGAAACGTAGGGCGGATTAGCGCAGCGTAATCCGCCATGCATGCGTTCCGACGGCGCACGCATTGGCGGATTACGGCGTTCCGCCTAATCCGCCCTACGTGTCTCCGTGGTGGGTTGGATGCGCGGTGCGCGACGCCACAACCCAACCGCCCGCCACAGCACCGCGCGCCACCGAGGTATGGGGTCGTACCCGTTAGGTACGACCCCGGGTGGCCGTGCGGGTTTCCAAACGAAAAAAAGCCCCACCGGCACTGAACGCGATCTTGAGCGCGTTCAGGCTGATGGGGCTTTTTTAATATAACTAGCCTGACGATAACCTACTTTCACACTGGTTGCAGCACTATCATCGGCGCAGAGTTGTTTCACGGTCCTG
>JBDSKP010000052.1:0-2876 GCA_039916925.1 Duganella sp. | reverse complement strand
ATGGCGGATTACGCTTCGCTAATCCGCCCTACGTGTTTCTTGGGTGATTTTGTTGTCCGGTGGGACAGGATCGCTTACTTGTAGGTCACACCTTCGACGAACTTGCCGATGTCGAGCACGTTCGGCTCGGCGCCCTTGAGCTTGCGGCCGCCGACCGTCACGTTGTCGAGCGTGACGTTCTTGACCTTGCGCGCCTCGCCATACCCGTAGATCGCCGACGCGCCCGGCGAGCCGTCGCCTGTGAAATGGATATTGCGCAACGTGATGTTCTCTATGCCCCGCCCCGGGCTGGTGTTGTACTTGGGCGTGAAGGCGATGTGCAGGTTGAACAACTTGCCCTCCTCGATCCGCTCGACCCGGATGTCCTCGAACACCACATCCCGCACCAGATTGTCGTCGGCCGCCATGATGCCGATCGCGCCCTCGTACTCGGGGTCGTCCTCGTCATGATCGAGGATGTCGATGTTGCTGAAACGGATGCGCTCCAGCACCTCCGGCTCCGGGTGCGCAGGCGACGGCGTGTTGCCGTGGATGCCGATCATGACCGCATGCGCGATGTCGGCCCACAACGTCGTGTCCTTGACGACGATGTCGCGCGTGTTACCCCAGATATCCCAGCGGTGGTTATAGAGAGTGATGCAATCGTCGGACGTGCGGATGAAGCTGTCGGCCACCGTCACGCGCTCGCAGGCGAAGTGCCCCAGCCCGTCCGACCACTTGCCACCGCCGATGGTGCGGATGTTGCGCTCCTCGATGTCCTGCGACGTTATGCAGCGCATCGTTCCGTGCGGCTGGTTGAAGAAGATCGGCCCGTCGATCACCACATTCCTGGAATCCTTGATCACCAGCATGTCAACGCCGTCGAACAGGCCGTCGCTGATGACCTTGACGTTTTGCACGCCGTTGAGGATCAGCGGACGCTTGAGCATCGCCGAGCCGTCGATATACACGGTGGAATTGGAGCGCACGTTGAACTCGCCATCGTGCACGCCGGGACCGAAGTACACCACCGGCTGGGTGAAGTCCGGCGTCGAGCCCGTGCCGATCTCCTCGTTGGGCTGGCGTGCCGGCGGCTTGGGCATGTCCTTGCGGATCGCGTGCGTGAACAGGTGCAGGTTGTGCAGGCGGTCGTCGTCGAATTCGATGCTCAGGTTGGCGGGACGGTTCAGCGTGAAGAAGGCGGTGCGTCCCTTGATGACCGGTTTGACGCCCTTGGCGTCGGGACGGATCGCGACGCTGGAGAAGCGGCCGTTATTCTTCTGCACCGCCACTTCCACCGGACCGTCGAAATTGAAATAGACCATCGACGCTTCGCTTTGCGTATCGAGGTCGACCTTGACCTTGTATTCGTACAAATCCTGCCACACACCGCCCGGCGTGCGCACCCGCACCGTGAAATCGTCGCTGTGGTGCGAATACCGGATCGGTTCCGGGAACGGGAACACCTGCACCTGCGCCGAGGACGAAGCACACCACAGCAAGGCGGCCATCGTCAGAATTGTTTTGAACACGCTAGTCTCCTGGTTTTATTTGAATGTTATCGATAACTTGTTTTAAATCATGGTATCACGCACGGTCGATTACGGCGTCCCGCGTCAGCGCGTGACGCGGAAATAATCGACGTCGATATACGCCGGCTTCTTGCCGCCCGCCGGCCAGCGCGTGCTGACCAACCCGACCTGCGCGCCTACCCACCTCCCCACGGACGCCTGGAACGGCTTGCCGGCCGGCGTGAACAGCTTGCCGTCGAGGCTATACGAAAACCGGACCACCGCGCCATCGCCGACCTGCGCGCGCAGATACACCGGCTCGCGGCCGACGGCGCGCAGCGGTTCGACGCGCTCCTGGCAGGCCGGCGCCGGTTCCTCGCAGGTGGCCAGCACCAGCTGCGTGACGCCATCGCGCTGGCGCAAACCCAGCCACGCATACCTGATGCCCAGCACCAGCAACCCGGCCCGCTGAAGGTCGGCGCCACGCGCCTCGATCCGGGTGTCGACGGTGAACACGGGCGCCGGGAACTTCTGCGTCAACACCGACGGCACCTCGCGCACGCTGCCCGCCTCCGGCGCGGCCTGCGCCGGCAGGCGCAGGAAGCCCGGCCGCGCCTTCAGCGAGAACCAGCCGCCATCGGCATTCAGCGCCGGATTGGCGTTCCACTGCCACTGCAAGCCGAGCCGGCCGCCGTCGAACTCGTCGCCGGTCGGCGGCGCCAGGATGCCGCGATCCTGCCCGGCCGGCTTCGCATGGGCCTGCACTGGTTCGCCGACGCCGCTGTCGTCCTTGTCCTCGCCGATCACCGGCCAGCCGTCGCGCCAGCGCATCGGCTGCAAGTGCACCACGCGTCCATAAGCGCCCTGGTCCTGGAAATGATAAAACCAGTCGCACCCGTCCACGCCATCGACCCACGCGCCCTGGTGTGGCCCGTTGATGGCGGACGTGCCCTGCGCCATCACGATCTTATCCTCGTACGGCCCGTCGATGGCGCGGGACCGGAACACCGACTGCCAACCATACTCGACGCCGCCGGCCGGCGCGAAGATGTAGTAGTACCCGTCCTTCTTATATAGCTTGGGACCTTCGACCGTGTGATAGCCCGGCAGTTTATCGCCGTTGATGATGTCCTTGCCGCGCTGGTCGAGCAGTGTGCGGGCGTCCACGTCCATTGCGCGCAAGGTCAGGACGTTGTTGATGCCGGAGCGGCTTTTGGCCCAGCCGTGCACCAGCCAGGCCTTGCCATCGTCATCCCACAGCGGCGCCGGATCGATGATGCCTTTGCCCGCCAGCAGCAGATGCGGCGCGCTCCACGGCCCGGCGAAGTTCTGCGCAGTCATCACATACACGCCGAAATCGGGGTCGGGATAGAAAATCCAGAATTT
>JBDSKP010000051.1:0-1604 GCA_039916925.1 Duganella sp. | reverse complement strand
GGCCATGGCGCCTGCATGCGACCTACGACGAGACGATCGAGCGCGCGCTCGACGTGTTCGAGAAGGTCAACCAGGAGATCCCGCTGGCGGGCCTGAACTGGTTCTTCGACCACGCCGAAACCATCTCCGAGCAGTCGATCGACCGCATCGCCGCGCTGGGCGGCGGGGTCGCCGTGCAGCACCGCATGGCCTACCAGGGCGAGTACTTCGTCGAGCGCTATGGCCACGGCGCGGCCGAGGCCACGCCGCCGGTCAAGAAGATCCTCGAAGCCGGCGTCAAGGTCTCCGCCGGCACCGACGCCACCCGGGTCGCCTCGTACAACCCGTGGGTGTCGCTGGCTTGGATGATCACCGGTAAAACGGTCGGCGGCATGCAGCTGTACCCGCGCGCCAATTGCCTGGACCGGGAGACGGCGCTGCGCATGTGGACCGAGAACACCACCTGGTTCTCGAACGAAGTGGGCAAGAAGGGCCGCATCGAGGTGGGCCAGCTGGCCGACCTGATCGTGCCGGACAAGGATTTCTACGCCTGCGCCGAAAGCGAAATCGCCGACATGACGTCGCGCCTGACCATCGTCGGCGGCAAGATCGTCTACGCGGCGGGGGAGTTCGCCGCCTACGACGAGGCGCCGCCGCCGGCCATGCCCGACTGGTCGCCGGTGCGCCGCTTCGGCGGTTACGCCGGCTGGGGCGAACAGATCGGCAACAACCGCGCCGCGCTCAAGGAGCTCGAACAGCGCAAGCGCCAGCAGGCGCAATTGCGCGAGCAGCAGGCCGCCTGCGGCTGCGCGCACCAGTGCAGTGTGCACGGCCACCAGCACGCCACCGCGTGGACCAGCAAGCTGCCGATCGCCGATCTGAAAAGCTTCTGGGGTGCGCTGGGCTGCGCCTGCTGGGCGGTGTGACATGACTTTCCCCGCTTTTTTACGCGCCGCGTGGGTGCGCTGGGCCGGCCTGTTGCTGCTGTGTTCTGCGTATCTGCAGGGCGGCATCGACAAGCTGGCCGACTTCGGCGGCGCCGTCGCCGAGATGCGGCACTTCGGCGTGTCGCCGCCGGCGCCGATGGCCGCCGTGGTGATCGGCGGCGAAATCGGCGCCTCGTTGATGATACTGGCCGGCTTTTACCGCTGGCTCGGCGCCGGCTACCTGGCCGTGTTCACGCTGATGGCCACCTTCATGGCCAACCGCTTTTGGGAGGTGACCGGGCCGGCGCGCTTCATGGCCGAAAACGGCTTCTTCGAACACCTCGGCCTGACCGGCGCCTTCGTGCTGGTGGCCTGGTACGATATTCAGAAAGGTAAGGATGGAACGCGGTGATATCAAACAGGGCGTCACGCTCGGCTTTTTGGCCGGCTACGTCGACACGCTGGGCTTTATCGGCCTGTTCGGATTGTTCACGGCCCACGTGACGGGCAACTTCGTGTTGATCGGCCGTTCGGTGGTGCAGGCGGCGCCGGAGATCTTCCTCAAGCTGCTGGTGTTCCCGGTGTTCATGCTGTTCGTGGCGATCGCGCGGCTGCTGATCCTGCGCTGGCAACGCACCGGCGCCAAGCAGCTGCGCAACAGCTTCCTGACCCAGTTGCTGCTGATGGTGGCGACGGTGG
>JBDSKP010000050.1:0-6621 GCA_039916925.1 Duganella sp. | reverse complement strand
TCTGACGCACCGACTTGCGGCGAATGGCCTGCCCCGGCATCAGGAAGGTACGGCCGATGTAGCGGTTCTTGATGAAGCCTTCGCGGTATTCGACGTTCAGCGCCAGCGCCAGCTGGATCGCGGCCGGACGCGACGAATCGGGGATCGGCATGACGACGTCGATCTCGCCGTCCTTGAATTCGCGCTTGATCTTCTCGGCCAGATACTCGCCCATTTTGAGGCGGGTGGCGTAGACCGAGGCGCCGTCGATGACGGAGTCGGGACGGGCCAGATACACGAACTCGAACACGCAAGGGTTGAGCGACGGATTGTCGGCGCACTGGCGGCTGTGCAGCTGCATGTCGGCGTCGACGAAGACGCACTCACCCGGCGCGACGTCGCGCAGGAAGCGGAAGCCCATGCCCTCGAGTGCGACGGACTCGGAGGCGACCAGGTATTCGGCGCCCTGCTCGGTCTCGTTGATGCCCAGGCACAGCGGGCGGATGCCGAACGGATCGCGGAACGCCAGCAGGCCGACGCCGGCGATCTGCGCGACGGCCGCGTAACCGCCACGCACGCGCCGGTGCAGCACGGTGACGGCGTCGAAGATGGTGTCGGCGTCGATCGAGATGCCGGTGGTGGCCTTCTGGATTTCATGCGCCAGCACGTTGAGCAGCACTTCCGAATCGGAGTCGGTGTTGATGTGGCGGCGGTCGTTCTTGAACATCTCCTGCTTGAGCTGTTCCCAGTTGGTCAGGTTGCCGTTGTGCGCCAAGGTGATACCGAACGGCGCGTTGACGTAGAACGGTTGCGCCTCTTCCTCGCTCGACGAGCCGGCGGTCGGATAACGACAGTGGCCGATGCCCGAATTGCCCTGCAGGGTGCGCATATTGCGGGTACGGAAAACGTCACGCACCAGGCCATTGGCCTTGTGCATGGCGAACATGCTGCTGTGATTGGTCGCGATACCCGCTGCGTCCTGTCCGCGATGCTGCAGCAGCAGCAAGGCGTCATACAGCAGTTGATTGACAGGTTGATGGGAAACGACGCCGACGATGCCACACATGATGGTGCTCCTGGACTGGGTAATACAGATTAAAAACGCAGATTAAAAACGCTGATGCAAGATATTCAAAACGAATTCAAAAGTTCACATGCTGCGCCATCGCAGCGGGAAGGAAGGCCTTGACGAGCCGCGCGCCGCTTTCGGCGAACGGACTGAACAACGCGTCCTTCCAGAAATCCTGTTGTGGGAGCGACGTCATCCCACATAAGATGACGGCGGTCAGCACGATTACAAGGCCGCGGCCGACGCCGAACACGGCGCCCAGCGCGCGGTCGAACAGGCTCAAGCCGCCCGCGTCGAGCAGCGCGCCCAGCGCCATCGATAGCAAGCCCATTAAAATGCGCACGCCGATGAACAGCGCGATAAAGGCCAGGATCAGGCGCAGCACCGCGCCCGGCACCACCGGCGGCAGCATCACGGCGAGCGCGGCGGCGTAGGCGTTGGCCACCACGAAAGCCACCACCCAGCCGGCCAGCGACAACACTTCCTTCACCAGTCCGCGCATCAGGCTGATGATGACCGAGGTGACCATCACGAAGATCACCAGATAATCGAAAATCGTCACGTCAGGCGGCCTGGATCAAACTGTTTCCAGGCGGCCGTTCAAGCCCATGCCGCTGAGCTTGGCGCGCACTTTTTCCGCCTCTTCCTTGTTGGTGAACGGCCCCACGCGCACCCGGGTGATCTCGCCGGACGGCGTTTTCTGCGTGAAGGAGCTGATGCCGGCTTCCTTGAGCCGCTTGCGCAACTCGTCCACCTTGCCCTGGTCGCTCAACGCGGCCACCTGCAGCACGAATTTCTGGCCGGAGTCGGCGGCGGCGGCCGGCTTGGCGGCGCCCTTGCCTTCCAGGATGGCCAGCGCACGCGCGTCCTCCGACGCCTTGTCCGACGCCTTGTCCGACGCCGGCTTGGCCGCCGCCTTCGCCTCCGCCTGCTTGCGCTCGGCGTCCGCCTTGGTCTTGGCTTCGGCCTTCGCCTCGGCCAGCTTGCGCTCGGTTTCGCGCTTGCGCTCCGCCTCCAGCCTGGTCTTGGCCTCGTTGTCGGCCCTGGCTTTGGCTTCGTTGTCGGCCTTGGCCTTGGCCAGCGCCTCGGCCTTCGCTTCCGCCTTGGCCTTCGCTTCGGCCTTCAGGTCGGCTTTGGCTTCGGCTTCCTGGCGGGCGTTGTCGGCCTTGATGATCTCGGCGGCCGACGGCGCGGCGGCGGCGGCCTTGCCCGGCTTGACGTCCTCGACGATTTCTTCCTTGCCGTCGAGGGCGGCGCTGGCGGCGACGCTGGCGGCGGGCGCCCGCCCGGCTGCGGCCGGGGCCGGCTTGTCCTTGGCAGGGATCTTGATGTCGATGTCGGACGCCAGCGGCCGCGGCTCGGAATCGAGCACCATCGGCAGGCCGACGGCGACGGCCAGCGCCAGCGCGATGGCACCGACCAGCCGGCGGCGCGCGCGTTTCTTTTCAGGCAACACCGGATCGTCCGCTTCGCGATCCTTGACGCGGCGCGACCTGGCCGAGCCGTCCGCCGACGAGGCGCGCTTCGAGCGCGCGCGTTCCATGGCGGCCTGATCATCCGCGCTGGTGTAATAGCCGCTGTCCTGACCGGCGGTCTCTTGCTTGTTTTTACCGAATTTCGAGAACAAGCCCATGCGTGATTTCAGTCCTGTGCGTTCAATGGAGTGAGGATTTTCTCGCCGCCATGACGCCTGCGACCGTGAGGAAAGATCCAAAGACCACAATTCTATCATTCTCCCCGGCGCGGCTCATCGCATTTGCATAGGCCGCCGCCGGATCGTCGAAGATATTGATGGTGCGTTCGGGTTTTTCGGCTTGCACGATTTGCACCTTGGCGGCCAGTTCGGAAGCGCTGGCCGCGCGCGGCGACGGCAACGTCGCCAGGCACCAATGGTCGACGTGCTCGGACATGGCGGCGATGACGCCGTCGATATCCTTGTCGTGCATGGAGCCGAACACGGCGTAGGTGTACGGGTGGAAGCCCATGTTGCCCAGGTTTTGGTTCAACGCCGACGCCGCGTGCGGATTGTGGGCCACGTCCAGGATCACGGTCGGGCGGCCCGGCAGCACCTGGAAGCGCCCCGGCAGCTCCACCGTGACCAGGCCGGTGCGCACTTCCTGCGCGCCGACCGGCAATTCCAGCTTGAGCGCCTCGAGCGCGGCCAGCACGGCCGTGGCGTTGAGGATCTGGTTGGCGCCGCGCAGGCTCGGGTAGGCCAGCGAATTGCGGCGCTGCGCGCGGCCGCCGTAGTTCCACTGCTGCTTGTCGCCCGAATAATTGAAATCGCGCCCCATCAGCCACAGGTCGGCGCCGATGGCGTTGGCGTGGTCGATCAGCGATTGCGGCGGCACCGGGTCCGAGCAGATCGCGGTCTTGCCGGCGCGGAAGATGCCCGCCTTCTCGAAGCCGATCTTCTCGCGCGTGTCGCCCAGGTAGTCGGTGTGGTCGATGTCGACGCTGGTGACAATGGCGACGTCGGCGTCGACGATGTTGACCGCGTCCAGGCGCCCGCCCAGGCCGACCTCCAGGATCACCACGTCCATGCCGGCGCCGGCCAGCAGTTTCATGATGGCCAGCGTGGTGAATTCGAAGTACGTCAGCGCGGTGTCGCCGCGCGCCGCCTCGACGGCGTTGAAGGCGTCCACCAACACCGCGTCGCTGGCCAGCTCGCCGTTGATCCTGGCGCGCTCGTTAAAGTCGAGGAAGTGCGGCTTGATGTACAGGCCCACCTTGTAGCCGGCGCGCAGCAGCACCGATTCGAGCATGGCGCAGGTCGAGCCCTTGCCGTTGGTGCCGGCCACCATGACGACCGGGCAGCTGTAGCTCAATTGCAAACGTTCCTTGACGGCGAGGACGCGGGCCAGGCCCATGTTGATAACGGTTTCGGCGTGGCGCGATTCGAGCAGCGCAAGCCAGGCGGGCAAAGTAGTTGGAAGGTTCGACATGATGGTGACTCTGAAATGGGCAACGGCGCGCAGGCCGGATGATATCCGATTGCGCGCCGTTGCGTCGGCCGGTGATGCGGGGCCGTTGTTAAGCGATAAAGCCTGTCGATTCGTTAAGCAATTACTTCGGCCGGCTGGTTTTGCAGCAAGGCCATCAGACGGGCGATTTCTTCGCGCATCTTGCGGCGGTCGACGATCATGTCGACGGCGCCCTTGGTGACCAGGAACTCGGAGCGCTGGAAACCCTCCGGCAGTTTCTCGCGCACGGTGTTTTCGATCACGCGCGGGCCGGCGAAGCCGATCAGCGCCTTCGGTTCGGCGATGACGACGTCGCCCATGAAGGCGAACGAGGCCGACACGCCGCCCATGGTCGGATCGGTCAGCACACTGATGAACGGCAGCTTCTTGTCGGACAATTTGGTCAGCATGGCGGTGGTTTTCGCCATTTGCATCAGCGACAGCAGGCCCTCTTGCATGCGGGCGCCGCCGGTGGCGGTGATGCACACGAACGGCACCTTCTGTTCCAGGGCCACTTGCGCGCCGCGCACGAAGCGCTCGCCGACCACGGAACCCATGGAGCCGCCCATGAATTCGAATTCGAAGCAGGCCACGACGACGGGCATGCTCATGATGGCGCCGCCCATGACGATCATGGCGTCGGTCTCGCCGGTGGCTTCCATCGCTTGCTTGAGGCGGTCTGGGTATTTCTTGCTGTCTTTGAACTTCAGCGTGTCGACCGGCAAGGTATCCATGCCGATTTCATAACGTCCACCGGCGTCGAACAGGCTGTCGAGGCGTTCGCGCGCGCGGATGCGCATGTGGTGGTCGCACTTGGGGCAAACATGCAGGTTCGACTCCAGATCCGTGCGGTACAGAACGGCTTCGCACGACGGGCATTTGACCCACAGGCCCTCTGGCATCGTCTTGCGGGAGGCAACGTCGGAACGCTGGATTCTTGGGGGCAGCAGTTTTTCCAACCAACTCATAAATTCTCCTTGCAGCTAACTTGTGGCCGAAGTGTAGCCGTTTCTTGTACGCCTGTCGAACATTGCAATACAATAATTTTTAACTTTCGTCATGGAATTCGGCGGGATTTAGAGGGAATTGCCTACTACCGTCGACTCAGGTTCGTCCGGCACGAAAGGCGTCTCTATCATCACTTTGTATTTGGTGTGAGCGATATGCCGTAGATAGGTTTCAATCACGCGCTCGGGAGACAGTCCAACCTCATCGCCAATTTGCTTGAAATGAACGATGACATCATGGGATAAACCGATGGTCAGCTGGCGTCCCACCTGTGTGGCAAAGTGATTATCGATGGGAACAGATTTTGATAGATCCGACTCGTCGTTGCACATAGATTCCTCATTGATAAATTTTCAGTTCAGCTTTGTTCGCTTTACGAGCTGATATCAGCCGTATAACATCCGCGCCCCGATAACAATGACACACCCACAGCAAGCGTCCGCCGTGACTGATTCCTAAGGCAAAATACCTGGTTTCGCCGTCCGAATACGCGAAGTCCAGACGCAGTTTCATTGCGAGATCGTAAAAGACAGTCTTCGCTTCCTCAAAAGTAACGCCGTGTTTGCGAAGATTGGCTTCGGCCTTCTGCTCGTCCCATTCAAAGCGCACGACCGCTCCCCTTCAACATAGTCAGTACTTAACTATGTATCAAGGTGAGCGGTCGTAATTTGATGGTGGCCAATCGGCCGAGAGGTCTTGCGGTCGCCAGGGACCAATCAGGCGTCGAGCGCGGCGCGGATGTCGCCGACGAAGGCTTGCACGGCTGCCACCGCGCCTTCCGCGCCGTGCTTTTCGATCTCCTGCACGATGCGGCTGCCGATGACGACCGCGTCGGCCACCTCGGCCACCGCGCGCGCCGTGGCGCCGTCGCGGATGCCGAAACCGACACCGATCGGCAGCCGCACGTGCTGGCGGATCGCCTTCAGGCGCTCGGCCACCTGCACGGTGTCGATGTTGCCCGCGCCGGTGACGCCCTTGAGCGAGACGTAATAGCTGAACCCGCCACCAACCTTGGCCACCTGCTGGATGCGTTCCTCGGTCGAGGTCGGCGCCAGCAGGAAGATCAGGTCGAGCTCGGCCGCGCGCATGGCGGCGGCGAACTCTTCGCACTCCTCCGGCGGGTAGTCGACCACGATGGCGCCGTCGGCGCCCGCTTCCCGCGATTTGGCGATGAAGGCGTCCGGGCCGATGCGCTCGATCGGGTTCGCGTAGCCCATCAGCACCACCGGCGTGGTCTGGTTGGTCTTGCGGAACTCGGCGACGTAGCCGAACACGTCGCGGATGCCGACACCGAACGCCAGCGCCCGTTCGCAGGCGCGCTGGATGACCGGGCCCTCGGCCATCGGGTCGGAGAACGGTACGCCGAGTTCGAGGATATCGGCCCCGCCCGCGACCAGCGCGTGCATCAGCGGAACGGTGAGCCCGGGCGCCGGGTCGCCGGCGGTGATGAAGGTGACGAGCGCGGTTTTATTGTTCGCCTTCAGGGCGGCGAAAGTTGCTGCGATTCTGGACATGGTTTTCTCTCTTCTCAATGTGGAGTTGAAACCCGCACTTCCAGGCAGGGTCGTACCCGACGGGGTACGACCCTAGGCTTGCGGGTTG
>JBDSKP010000049.1:0-3908 GCA_039916925.1 Duganella sp. | reverse complement strand
GCGCGCGCGCATCCTGTTCGCTGAGCTCCTCGATGGCGCCGGCCACGCCGAAGCCGGCATTGTTGACCACGACATCAAGGCGGCCGAAGTGCGCCTGCGCCCGGTTGACGGCAGACAGCACCGCGCTGCGGTCATTGACGTCCAGGCTCAGCGTGAGCACGGCGTTGCCGTAGACATCTGCCAACGGCGCCAACGTAGCGATGTTGCGCGCCGTGGCGACAACCTTGTCGCCGCGCTTTAACGCTGCCTCGGTCCAGATGCGGCCAAAACCGCGCGATGCGCCCGTGATGAACCAGACTTTTTCAGACATGTGAAATCCTTTCAAGATGAGGATGGCGCGCCAATCGCGCCATCGACGCCGCCATCGTATGGGCAGGGGCGCGCGGCCCGTTAGCTCGATCCTGCCTGACCATTGCCTGATCCTGTCGCCGGAAAAAATTTTCTGGCTAAGTCGGCATGCGCAGGGCTAGACTTGGCCTTCGGGAATTGCGGGAGCGGTTGTGGAAGCATTGGCGTGCAACGATGGCGGGGATGGCGGGGATGGCGGGGATGGCGGGGCGGCCGGGCGGACCGCGCAGGTGCGGCGTCGGATCATGGACAGCTGCGCGCAGCTGGACTGGCGCAAGCCTGTGATGCAGACGCCAATCGATGGCTTGACCTTGTTCCGGGTCACCAGGCCGACGCCGTCTTTTTCAAGCATTTACGAGCCGAGTATTTCCTTGATCATCCGTGGACGAAAGCGTGTGATGGTCGGCGAGTCGAGCCTGGAGTACGACGCTGCCAGCTTTTTCCTGACCGCGATCGATGTCCCGATCACGGTGCGGATTCTGCAGGCCAGCGATGCCGAACCCTATTACGCGGCCTTGTTGCGGCTCGATATGGAGCGCTTGCGGCGCCTCATCGTGCAATATGATATTCCGGTGAAACAGCGGCCGCAGGCGGAAATGGCGATCGCGCTGGGACCCGCGACCCCCGAGCTGTTCGATGCGCTGGCGCGCCTGATCGCGTTGATGCAGAGACCGGCCGACATTCCTTTTCTGGCGGCGCACATTCACGAGGAAATACTTTACCGGCTGCTCAGCGGCGAGCAGGGTGACCATCTGCGGCGCATCGCGCTGTCCGGGACCCAGGCCAACCGTGTCGCGAAAGCTATCTCGTGGCTGAAGCTACATTATGTCGAGCCATTGCGGGTGGAGGCGCTGGCCGACATCGCCCAGATGGGCGTGTCAACGCTGCACCACCACTTTCGCGCGATGACGGCGATGAGCCCGTTGCAGTTTCAAAAACACCTGCGGTTGCACCACGCGAGGGAACTCATGCTGAGCGAGGCGACCGATGCGGCGACCACCGCCTATCGCGTTGGCTACGAAAGTGCGACCCAGTTCAGCCGTGAATATCGCCGCATGTTCGGCGCGCCGCCGATGCGCGATATCAAGGCCATCCAGCAGCTGGCAGGCATGCCGCCGCTCGCCACCGTGGAGTAGCGAACGGTAATGATAAAAAAAAGCTCGCCGCAGCGAGCTTTTCCGTCATGGCGAAACCAGGTTTAGAACTGGTTCATCGTGTTGTCCTTGCCGGCCGCCTTCAACGCGGCTTCACCGCTGAAGTAATCCTTGTGGTCGTCGCCGATGTCCGAACCGGACATGTTCTGGTGCTTGACGCAGGCGATGCCCTGACGGATTTCCTTGCGCTGCACGCCGGCGACGTAGCCCAGCATGCCTTGCTCGCCGAAGTAGTCCTTGGCCAGGTTGTCGGTCGACAGCGCGGCGGTGTGGTAGGTCGGCAACGTGATCAGGTGATGGAAGATGCCGGCCTCGCGGGCGGCGTCGGCCTGGAAGGTGCGGATCTTCTCGTCGGCCGTGATCGCCAGTTCGGTCTGGTCGTATTCCACGCTCATCAGCTTGCTGCGCTCGTAGGCCGACACGTCCTTGCCGGCCGCTTGCATCGCGTCATAGACCTGCTGGCGGAAGTTCAGCGTCCAGTTGAACGACGGGCTGTTGTTGTAGACCAGCTTGGCGTTCGGGATCACCTTGCGGATTTCGCTGACCATGCCGCCGATCTGCGAGATGTGCGGTTTCTCGGTTTCGATCCACAGCAGGTCGGCGCCGTTCTGCAGCGAGGTGATGCAGTCGAGCACGCAGCGCGCCTCGCCGGTGCCGGCGCGGAACTGGAACAGGTTGCTCGGCAGGCGCTTCGGACGCAGCAGCTTGTTGTCGCGCTTGAGGATGACGTCGCCGTTGCCCAGCGCGTCGGCCGACACTTCCTCGCAATCGAGGAAGGCGTTGTACTGGTCGCCCAGGTCGCCCGGCTTGGCGGTGACGGCGATCTGCTTGGTCAGGCCGGCGCCGAGCGAGTCGGTGCGGGCGACGATGATGCCGTCGTCCACGCCCAGTTCCAGGAAGGCGTAGCGGATGGCGCGGATCTTGGCCAGGAAATCTTCGTGCGGCACGGTGACCTTGCCGTCCTGGTGGCCGCATTGCTTCTCGTCGGAGACCTGGTTTTCGATCTGGATGCAGCAGGCGCCCGCCTCGATGAATTGCTTGGCCAGCAGGTAGGTCGCCTCGGCGTTGCCGAAGCCGGCGTCGATGTCGGCGATGATCGGCACCACGTGCGTGACGTGGTTGTCGATCTTGGCCTGGATGGCGGCCTTGGCCGGGCCTTCGGCGGCGTCCAGTTCGCGGAACAGGCCGCCCAGTTCGCGGGCGTCGGCCTGGCGCAGGAAGGTGTAGAGCTCCTTGATCAGCGCGGTGACGGCGGTTTTCTCATGCATCGATTGGTCCGGCAGGGGACCGAACTCGGAGCGCAGCGCGGCCACCATCCAGCCCGACAGGTACAGGTAGCGGCGGTCGGTGCTGTTGAAGTGCTTCTTGATCGAGATCATCTTCTGCTGGCCGATGAAGCCGTGCCAGCAACCGAGCGACTGGGTGTACTTGGACGGGTCGGCGTCGTAGGCGGCCATGTCGGCGCGCATGATCTTGGCGGTATACCTGGCGATGTCCAGGCCGGTCTTGAACTTGTTCTGGGCGCGCATGCGGGCGGCCGACTCGGGGTTGATCGCGTTCCAGGCGCTGCCTTGTTGTTCTTTTAAATTGGCAACTGCCTTGATGTCGTCTTGGTATTGGGACATGTCTATCTCCTGAAAGAAAAAGCGCGTTTGAGAAAATCGGTCGAGTTGCGCTGGGTTTCCCGTCGCGGACTCCATGACTAAATAGTAGGCTAGTTTGGTGCATCGCATCAAGGTCTTATATAAGACATAGGACGTAAATTTATCCGTTTTGTTTCAACGACTTAGTTTATGAATTTTGGCATGTGAAACGAATTTTCAAAAAATGATATGGCTGTGTCGGGCGGAATTGCGGCGCGATCCCGCGATGTGAAACGGGGTTTCAGCTGCTGAGTAAAACGGCGAACGGGCGCGTCGGCGGCGGCCGGGGGCATATCCAAACCCGTATCGGCGCTGAAAAAAATGTGATTGGAGGGAACTTCTTGCGCGCCGTAGCATGCAATCACAAAAACAAAATACGACACGCGTGGTTCGGCGATGTGGCCCCCGGGGCAAGCACGGTTTCAGACATCGTCCGGACTTCCTAATCACTATCCTTGGAGACAAAATAATGAAGCGCATACTGCAATGTATGGCCATGCTCGCCGCTTTGGCGGGCTCGGCCTTTTCCGCGCACGCCGCCATCACGATGAACACCAGCGTGCAATACAAGATCAAGAACGCCGCCAGCGGTTTGGTGCTGGGCCTCGACGGCGCCGCCCAGGCCGCCGGCACCAAAGTGGTCCAGTGGGCCGACAACGGCACCAGCGACCACCTGTGGCACTTCATGCCGATGGGGAATGGCCAGTACAACATCGAGAACATGTTGACGCATCAGGTGCTGGGCGTCTCCAGCGCCTCGACC
>JBDSKP010000048.1:0-2524 GCA_039916925.1 Duganella sp. | reverse complement strand
GGCCGTCTGCAGCGGCATGCCATTGCGGTAGACCGGCGCGCGCGCCACGAAACCCGGCTCGCCGCTGGAGTCCTGCACCAGCGTGATGCGCTCGGTGGCGACGATGTCGCCGCTGTCGCGCGCGATCTCCAGCGATTTCAGATGCGGCGGCAACGCCGCCAGATCGAGGCCGAAGGCGTTCTCGTTGCCCTTGAGCGGCTCGGTGTATTCGATGATGTAGTGCAGCGGACGGCGGCTGGCCGGGTGGATGTGGAAGTCCGGATAGGCGCGCGGATCGACGCTGGCGTCGCGCCGCACCGCCTCGGTGAAGGCGGCCAGCTGCTCCTCCGGCACCGCGCGCACGAACTGGATCGCCTGGAAGCCCGGATATCGCCGGTCCAGCTTGAGCTCCTGGATGAAGCGGTTGAAGCTGGCGCGGCCGATGCTGTCGCCGAGCGCGTACATGCCCTTGATACTGAGCAGCATGTCGAAATAGGTTTGCAGCCGCACCTCGGTGTCGCGCGTCACCTTGTCGGCGTCACGCTGGAAGTTGGCCCGCACCTGCGAGCGCTGCTCGGTGGCCACCACATAGCAGGTGCCGATCGTCACGCAGATGCCGATAACGAAGGCCAGCAGGCCGCGCGAGCGCATGGCGGCGCCGCGTCAGGTCGCGACGATCGGCAAGATGTCGCCGCCGTCGTCGCCGGGGCTGTCGCTGTAACGCTCGGCGATGGCCATGAATTCCTCCTCGGCGGTCAGCATCGCGTCCACCACGTCAGGATCGAAATGCTCGCCGCTGGCCTGCCGTATCATCTCCATCGCCGTTTCGTGGGTGAAGGCCGGCTTGTAGACGCGCTTGGAAATGAGCGCGTCGTAGACATCGGCCACCGCCATGAGCCGGGCCGACATCGGTATCGCCTCGCCGGCCAGGCCCTCCGGATAGCCGGAGCCGTCGTACTTCTCCTGGTGCGAGTAGGTGATCTCGCGCGCGTAGCGCAGGAAGGTGTTGGTGTAACCGAGGTGGTTTTCGACGTTGACGATGGCGTCGCGCCCGTACACCGTGTGCATCTTCATGACGGAGAATTCGGCCTCGGTCAGGTGGCCCGGCTTGAGCAGGATGGCGTCCGGGATCGACACCTTGCCGATGTCGTGCAGCGGCGCCGCCTTGTACAGCGACTTGATGTTGGCGTCGCTGAGCTCCTCGGAAAAGCGCTTGTGGCCCTGCAGCTGGCGCGCCAGCGCGACCACGTAATGCTGCACCCGGCGCAGATGGTTGGGGGTTTCGTATTCGCGCGTCTCGGCCAGCGACGCCAGCGCCCAGATCATCGCGTCGAGCATCTGGCTCAGCTCCAGCGTGACCTCCTCGACCACGTGTTCGAGCAGGTTGCGCTGCTGCTTGAGCAGTTCGCGCGCGTGGCGCAGTTGCAGGTGGGTGTCGACCCGCGCGCGCAGCACGTCGCCGAGCACCGGCTTGGCGACGACGTCGGCGCCGCCCTCCATCAGCGCGCGCTCCTCGTCGCGCTCGCCCGCGGCCTGCAGGAAGATGACCGGGATGTCGGCGGTGTCGGGGTTCGACGTGAGCTGCTGGCAGACGGCATAGCCGTCGATGTCCGGCAGCGCCGTGTCCAGCACGACCAGATGCGGGCGCGGCACCTGCTGCATCACCGACAGCGCCGCCCGGCCGCTGTTGGCCAGCCGGATTTCGTACTGTTTCTGCAACAGCCGATTCATCTCGATCAGATTGTCCGAAGCCCCGTCGACGATCAGCACGATGGCTTTTTTGACGTTCATGTACCGCTACTCCCCCGGATTGGTCCTATACAACGCGTGTTACTTGCATCCGCGCGCAGCGTCTCACCCCAATCATAACTGAGTGGCGCCCGGATGATCAGGCAAATCTATCGGCAAATATTTTTTCGCGGTCCTCGCTTGCAATTGTATAGCGCACTACCCATAATGATGGGATGAACACCAAAACACCACCCGACGACACCGCGGCCGCCGCCGTGCCGCAGCTGGACGGGCAGCTGTGCTTCGCGCTGTATTCGACATCGCTGGCGATGAGTAAAATCTACCGCAAGCTGCTGCGCGGCCTGGGGCTGACCTATTCCCAATACCTCGTCATGATGGTGCTGTGGGAGAAAAACGAGCTGACCGTGTCGGAGGTCGGCGAACGCCTGTTCCTCGACTCGGCCACGCTGACGCCGCTGCTCAAGCGCATGGAGCAGGCCGAGTTGTTGACCCGCACCCGCGCCGCCAGCGACGAGCGCCAGGTCATCATCACGCTCACGCCGCGGGGCGACGCGCTGCGCCACGAGGCGGCCAAGCTGCCGCCGGCCATCCTGCAAGCGACCAAGTGCACGCTGGACGAGGTGGTCGGCATGAAGCAGCAGCTCGACACGCTGCGCGCCGGCCTGATGGCCTCCTCCAACTGAGCGCGCCATGACCACCTCCGCCCCCATCTTCACGCCCGCCGCCGACATGGTGGCGGCGCTGCGCGATGCCGGCTACGCGCTGCTGGCGCCGGCCGACGTGGCGGCGCTGG
>JBDSKP010000047.1:0-2319 GCA_039916925.1 Duganella sp. | reverse complement strand
AACAAGGCCGAGGCGATGGAGATGCTGAAGGCGAAGCTGTACGAGATGGAGCTGCGCAAGCGCATGAGCGAGCAGCAGAAGCTGGAAGACTCCAAGACCGACGTCGGCTGGGGCCACCAGATCCGCTCCTACGTGCTCGATCAGTCGCGCATCAAGGATTTGCGCACCAATTTCGAGACCGGCAACACCAAGGGCGTGCTGGACGGCGACCTGGACGACTTCATCTCCGCATCGCTCAAACAAGGCGTATAAATGACATCACCGCAGCGCGCGTTCATCTTCGACATGGACGGCACCATCGTCGACAACATGGCCTTCCACACCAAGTCGTGGCTGGCGTTTTTCGAGCGGCGCGGCCACACGCTGGACCCGGACGCGTTTTTCCGCGACACGGCCGGCCGCCAGGGCCATGAGATCATGCGCACCTACCTGGGCGAGCACCTGACCAGGGAGGAAAGCGCGGCGCTCGACTTCGAGAAGGAATCGCTGTACCGCGAGCTGTACGCGCCGCACCTGGCGGTGACGACGGGCTTCGACCAGTTCATCGCCGCCGCCAAGCGCGCCGGCATCAAGCTGGCCGTGGCCACCGCCGCGCCGAACGAGAACATCGCCTTCACGCTCGACGGCCTCGATCTGCGCAAACAGTTCGACGCCATCGCCGGCGCGGCCGATGTCGCCCGCGGCAAGCCCAATCCGGACGTGTTCCTGCTGGCCGCCGGGCGCGCCGGCGCCCTGCCCGCCGACAGCATCGTGTTCGAGGACGCGCCGCTGGGCGTGGAGGCGGCGCGCCGCGCCGGCATGCGCGCGGTGGTGCTGACGACCACCCTGCCGGCCGAGGCGTTCGCCGAATACGACAACGTCATCGCCGTGGCGCGCGACTTCAGCGAGCTCGATATCGACGCGTTGTTCGCGTCCGAGCCGTACGTGGACGGCGCCGCCGCCACCAACTAATCATCACCTCAACCTAGAAACAGACCATGACTACGGATCTTCAAGAACAAGCAGCCACCCCGCCGGACGAGAACAAGATCATCGCCGAGCGCCGCGCCAAGCTGGCCGCCATCCGCGAACAAGGCATCGCCTTCCCGAACGACTTCAAGCCCGAACACAAGGCCGCCGACCTGCACGCGCAGCACGGCGCGAAGTCGCGCGAAGAGCTGGAAGCGGCGCCCGTCACCGTGGTGCTGGCCGGCCGCATGATGCTCAAGCGCGAAGCCGGCAAGAAGGCCGCCTTCGCCACGCTGCAGGATTCGTCCGGCGCCAAGGCCGACGGCCGCATCCAGATCTACGCGACGCTGGACCTGACCGGCGAGGCGGCGATGGCCGCCCTGCACCACTACGACCTGGGCGACATCCTGGGCGTGGTCGGCACGCTGTTCAAGACCAAGACCGACGAACTGACCATCAAGGTGTCGGAACTGCGCCTGATCACCAAGTCGCTGCGCCCGCTGCCGGACAAGTTCCACGGCCTGGCCGACCAGGAAACCAAATACCGCCAGCGCTACGTCGATCTGATCATGAACGAGGAAACGCGCCGCACCTTCAAGGCGCGCACCGCCGCGATCTCGTCGATGCGCCGCTTCATGGAAAAGAACGAGTTCATGGAGGTGGAAACGCCGATGCTGCACGCCATTCCGGGCGGCGCCGCGGCCAAGCCGTTCATCACCCACCACAACGCGCTCGACATGCAGATGTTCCTGCGTATCGCGCCTGAGCTGTACCTCAAGCGCCTGGTGGTCGGCGGCTTCGACCGCGTGTTCGAGATCAACCGCAACTTCCGCAACGAGGGCGTGTCGATCCGCCACAATCCGGAATTCACGATGATGGAGTTCTACGCGGCCTACACCGACTACAAGTGGATCATGAACTTCACCGAGGAGATCATCCGCCAGGCGGCGATCGATGCGCATGGCACCGCCACGCTGACCTACGGCGGCAAGCAGCTGGATCTGGCCAAGGCCTTCCACCGCCTGACCATCGTCGAAGCGATCAACAAGTATGCGCCGGGCTACACGCCGGAGCAGTTGAAGGACGCTGAGTTCATCAAGAAGGAGCTGCTGAAGTTCGGCGTCAAGCCATTCGCCACGGCCGGCCTGGGCGCGCTGCAACTGGCGCTGTTCGAGGAAACCGCCGAAGCACAGCTGTGGGAACCGACCTTCATCATCGACTACCCGGCCGAAGTGTCGCCGCTGGCGCGCGCCTCCGATACGGAAGCGGGCATCACCGAGCGCTTCGAGCTGTTCATGGTCGGACGCGAGATCGCCAACGGCTTCTCGGAGCTGAACGACGCCGAGGACCAGGCCGCGCGCTTTGCCGCCC
>JBDSKP010000046.1:0-4481 GCA_039916925.1 Duganella sp. | reverse complement strand
GGCCACGTTGTTCAACGCCTTGTAGAACGGCGAGTACTGGCGGCCGATGCTGAACGAGCCGACCGTGGTGGTCAGGCACAGGTAGGCCTGACGCCCGAACAGCAGCCCGCCCTGCGCGGCCGTTCCGCTATCGAGGTTGTTGCCGTTTTCCAGACCGAAGGCCAGCACCATTCCGCCGCCCAGGTCTTCCTTGCCCTTGATGCCCAACCGCGAGCCGGACGCGATACCGCTGCCGATCTTGGTGGTCTGGCCGGCGGCGGCGCCGCGTTCGACCAGCAGGCCGGCGTCGGCGACACCGTAGATGGTGACCGACGATTGCGCCAGCGCGGCGGACGACAGCAAACCAAGCGCCAAGGCGCCGATGACATTCTTTTGCATCTTTACATCTCCTGAGATTACTTATGTGGTCTTACTTTTGTGGTCCTGCTTTTTTAGGTGCTTCACGCGGCGCGGATGTTCGCCACGACTTCCGGCGCGGATTCCGCCAGCGGCGACTGCTCTTCATCGAGCGCGCCTTCCCACTTGGCGACGACCGCCGTGGCCACGGCGTTGCCGACGGCGTTGGTGGCGGAACGGCCCATGTCGAGGAACTGGTCGATGCCCATCAACAGCAGCAGGCCCGCCTCCGGGATGTGGAATTGATTGAGCGTGGCGGCGATCACCACCAACGACGCGCGCGGCACGCCGGCGATACCCTTGGACGTCACCATCAACAGCAGCAGCATGGTGATCTGGGTGCCCCACGACAGGTCGATGCCGTAGGCCTGCGTGATGAACAGCACGGCGAAGGTGCAGTACATCATCGACCCATCGAGGTTGAACGAATACCCCATCGGCATGACGAAGCTGGAGATCTTGCGCTGCACGCCGAATTGGTCCAGCGCCACCAGCAGTTTCGGATAGGCCGCCTCCGAGCTGGCGGTGGAAAACGCCAGCAGGAACGGTTCGCGGATCAGCACAATCAGGCGGAACACGCGTTTGCCGATGAAGGCGAAGCCACCCAGGATCAGCAGCGACCACAGGCAGAACAGGCCCAGATAGAAGCCGCCCATGAACTTGGCGAAGGTCGCCAGGATGCCCAGGCCGTTGGTGGTGACCACCGACGCCATCGCCGCGAACACGGCCAGCGGCGCCAGTTTCATGATGCTGCCGGTGATGCGCAGCATGACCTGCGCCAGCTGGTCGACGCCGGCGGTCAGCTTCGCGGCCGACTGTCCCAGCGCGCCGAGCGCGCCGCCGAAGAAGATCGCGAACACCAGCACCTGCAGGATCTCGTTGTTGGCCATCGCCTCCACCGGCGACTTGGGCACCATGTGGCTGACGAACTCCTTGAGCGTGAAGGCCGAGGTCTTCAGGCCGGTGGTGGCGTCGGCCGGCGGCAGCGGCAGCCCCAGATGGGTCCCGAGCTGCATCACGTTCGACAGCACCATGCCCAAGGTCAGCGACAGCAGCGAGGCGATCACGAACCAGGCCATGGCCTTCATGCCGATGCGGCCGGCGGCCTTGCCGTCGCCCAGGTGCGCGATGCCGACGGCCAGCGTCGAGAACACCAGCAGCGAAATGATCATCTTGATCAGCCGCAGGAACACGTCCGTGATGATCGAGATGTGGCCGGCGACGTCGGCGGCGGCCTTTTTATCGGGGAACGCCTCGTGGCACGCGTAGCCGACGGCTACACCCAGTACCATGGCGATCAGGATGTACAGCGTTAGTGGGCGCTTTTTTTTCACTTTTATCATCTCCGTATTAATCCCCCGGCGGCGCCGCGGGGTACGGGTAGATAGCAATGGCTATGCCAGCTGATCGGCGGCCAGGATGGCCACTCAAGCCATTGATTTTAATGACAATTCTGCATGGAAATTATCATTGCACGACGAGGTGGACATGGAAAGCTGGATGGCCCGGTAGCCACCCGTATGGAAAGTTGGACGGCGCGGCGCCTCACGGTTCGCGCTCGGCGTACTCGATGCGGTTCCTGCCATTTTCCTTGGCGCGGTACAGCGCCCGGTCGGCCAGCTTGAGCAGCGACTCCGGCGTGCAGCCGAGCAGCGGCCCGGCCACCACGCCGAAGCTGCAGGTCACCTCGATGACCACGCCCTCCTCCACCACCACCGGCTCGGCGCAGATTTCGCGGTGCAGGTCGCGGATGCGCTGCTCGCCGCCGCCGGCGTACAGGCCGGGCAGCAGCAGGATGAACTCCTCGCCGCCGTAGCGGCCGACCACGTCGGAGCCGCGCAGGCGGTCCGACAGGCGCAGCACGAACTCCTTGAGCACGGCGTCGCCGGCCAGGTGGCCGTGGGTGTCGTTGATACGCTTGAAGTGGTCCAGGTCCAGCAGCACCACCATGAAGCCGCCGCCGGCGCGCGTCGTGGTGGCGATTTGCTGGCCGATCATCTCCATGATCGCGCCCCGGTTCCAGGCCTTGGTCAGGCCGTCCTTGAGCGAGCGCATACGATGCTCCTCGCGCGAGGCCTCCAGCTCCATCGTCCGTTCGCGCACCAGTTGCTCCATCTCGGCGTTGCGGCGCAGGATGCCGCGCAGGCGCCAGCGGTACAGCAGCCAGGCCAGGGTCAGCGCCAGCAACGCGCAGACGCAGTAAAACCAGCCGCTCCGCCACCATGGCGGCATGATCGTCAGCGGCAGCTCGATCGGCCCGGCCGCCGCCTGCAGCACGGTGTTCTCGACGGCCACCTGCAGCACGTAGCGCCCCGGCGCCAGCGCCGGATAGCGCAGCGTCGCGGCATCGGTGACCGACCACGCGCTTTCCAGTCCCTTGAGCCGGTAGCGGAAGCGCAGCGCCTCGTGGTTCTGGAACGACAGCACCGCCAGCCGCACCTCGAGCGGCCCGCCGCTCCAGCCGATCATCTGCGCCCGGCTCACGCCCAGCGCGTTGCCGTCGTAGTCCACCGAATCGATCCGCAGCGCCAGCCCCCTGGGCATGAACAGGTCCTGCGGATGCAAGATGTGCGAGGCGCCGCTACTGGTGCCGATCCACATCGAGCCGTCGGTATCCTCGAAGATCGCGTACTGGTTGCTGTCGTTCCATATCAGACCGCTCTGCTGATTGAGCGTGCGCCAGGCCTTGCCGTTCCAGACGGCGACGCCGGCGTCGCTGCCGATCCACAGCCAGTGCCGCCGGTCGACATGCATCGACATCACCGCGCGGCCGGCCATCGGCGTTGGCGCCAGCGGCAGGCGCGCCAGCGTGAGCGCGTCGGCGCTGGCGTCGGCCGGTCCGTGCCAGATGGCGTCGTGATCGACGTCGGACAGCCACAACGTGCCGGCGTCACAACTGAGCATATTGATCGGCGCCGGCACCTTCGGCAGCGACCAGCGGCCACCGGCCAGCCGCAGCAGGCGCTCGCCGGCGGCGAACCACAGCGTGCCGTCGGCGGTCTGACAGATCACGCTCACGCCGTTGTCCTCCCGCTCCTTGCCCAGCAAAGCATGCGGCTCCCCGACCAGCCGCGGCGTGGACGAGCGTTCCGGGTCGTCGATCACATACAGGCCGCCGTTGGTGGCGATCCACATGCGGCCGGCGGTATCGACGAACAGCCGAAAAATCAGCGGCAGCGAGGCCACGTGGGCGCTGCGGCCGCTGCCGGCGTCCTGGCGCACCAGCGCGCCGGAAAACGTGCCGCTCCACAGATTGCCGGCGCGGTCCCTGGTCATCGTGCTCACTTGATGATCGGCGCCCTGATAGCCACCCGGCGCCTTGGTGAAGCGCGCCTCGCCGGGCCGCTGGATCGCCATGCCGCGCCCGGTGCCCATATACAGCGTGCCGTCGCCTTCGCGGTGGAACGACCAGATGTCGTCGCTGGGCAGTCCTTGCGCGGTGGTCCAGTTGGCGATGCCGCGATACCCCTGCCATTGCGCCAGGCCGCGCCCCGCGAGCCCGAGCCACAAATCGCCGTCGCGGTCGGCGAAGATGGCGGAGATGCCGCCATCGGCCTTGAGCCCCTCGCTGGCGCCATACTCGCGCCACCGGTCCGCCACCCCGCGCAGCAGGCCATTGTCGTTGTTCGACACCAGCGTGCCATCGCCGTCCTGGGCCATCGGAAAATACTGCCTGACCGTGGCCTGCGCCACGCCCGGCGGCGTATGGGCCTGCGCGCGTTCGGCGCCCGGCGCCAGCGACAGCATGTAGTCCTGGCTGCGCAGCCACATCGTGCCGTCGCCGGCGGCGAAGATGGCGGCCCACTTCGCCGGCGGCACGCCCTGTTGCGGGCCGTAGCGGGTCAGGCCGCCGGCGCCGTAGCGGCACACCTGGTGCCCGCACCCCATCCAGAGGGCGCCGTCCGGGCCGGCCGCGATGCTGGCGATCTGCCCCAGCTCCGGGTGCGAGCGGCGTTGCGCCTCGCTGAAATAATATCGGGATTGCCAGGTCCCGGGCGCGGCGCCGGGCCGCGCCTCGAACAGGTCGCGCTTGGCCACCACCAGCATGACATCGTCGCCATTGCGGGCGAAGCGCTGGCCGGGCC
>JBDSKP010000045.1:0-6349 GCA_039916925.1 Duganella sp. | reverse complement strand
CAAGGTGTCGGCCTACCAGCAGCGCGGCAGCTGGCGCATGTTCAATTCCGGCAGCCCGGGGCTCGATACGTTGCGCGCGCAGACCATCCAGATCGGGATCAACCGGCAATGGTAGAGGCGATCCACCGCACCGCGTTCGACGCGATGGCCAGCCGCTGCGAGATCCGGCTGGCCGCGCCCGACGTCCGCACGGCCGAGCTGTTGTCGCGGCAGGCCGTGGCAGAGGTGCGGAGGATCGAAGGGAAGTATTCGCGCTACCGGCCGGACAGCATCGTCTCGCGCCTGAACGCGGCGGCGGGCGTGGAACCGGTCGCCTGCGACAAGGAGACCATGGCGTTGATGTCCTACGCCGCCGCGCTGTTCGGCGCCAGCGAGGGGCTGTTCGACATCACCTCCGGCGTGCTGCGCAAGGCCTGGGATTTCCGCCGGCCGCGCGTGCCCGGTCCGGAGGTGCTGGAACCGTTGCTGGCGCTGGTCGGCTGGCAGGAGGTGGAGTGCGGCACGGAGGAGGTTTTTCTGCGCCGCGCCGGCATGGAGATCGACTTCGGCGGCTTCGGCAAGGAGTACGCGGCCGACCGCGCGGCGGCCCTGCTGATCGAGGCCGGCGTGCGGCACGGGTATGTGAACCTGGGGGGCGACATGCGCTTCATCGGCCCCCGGCTCGATGGCCGTCCGTGGAGCATCGGCATACAGGACCCGCGCGATCCCGACGCGGTGGTGGCCAGCATTCCGATCAGCCAGGGCGCGCTGGCCACCAGTGGCGACTACGAGCGTTATTTTGAACTGGATGGGCAGCGTTACTGCCACATCCTCGATCCGCGCACCGGCATGCCGGTGCGGCATTGGCGCTCGGTGAGCGTGATGGCGCCGATGGCGATAGCGGCCGGCAGTTGTTCGACGATCGCCATGCTCAAGCAGCAGGGCGGACTCAATTTTCTGAACGCTTCTGACATGGGTTATTTGACCGTCGATGATCAGGGGCAGATGTTGTATAGGGATATCTCATGAAACGACAAAAATGGATACTGCATCTGCAGATGCTGGCGACGATGATCGTCGCGCTGATCGCGCTGATCTCGGGCGCGCAGGCGCGGGCCGGGGATTTCCTGGAGCCCGACCAGGCCTTCAAGCTGACCGCCGAGACGCTCGACGCGAAGACCGTGCGGCTGACGTGGGTCATCGCCAAGGACTACCACCTGTACCGCGACCGCTTGAGTTTCAACGCCGACGGCGCGCAAGCGGGCGAGCCGGTGCTGCCGAACGGCATACGCAAGTTCGACACCAATTTCAACAAGGAGATGGAAACCTACCAGGACAAGCTGGTGGTCGACCTGCCGATGACGGCCGGCGCGCCCTACACGCTGCTGGTCGGCTACCAGGGCTGCGCGGACGCGGGCCTGTGCTACTCGCCGGCTTCGCAGAGCTACCGGGTCGATCCCCGCAAGCCCGGCAAGCTGACGCCGATCGACACGGCCGACGTGGCGGCGGCCGATGCCGCCGCCGCTCCGGGCGCCGCCGCCGCGACGCCACCGGCAACCACCGCGACGCCGGCAACCACCACGGCGTCCGCCGCCGCGCCGGAGGACGACAGCTCGTTGGCCCAGCGCACGCTGCAAAGCGGCAGCGCGTGGCGCATCGGCCTTGCCTTCCTGGTCTTCGGCCTGCTGCTGTCGTTCACGCCGTGCGTGCTGCCGATGGTGCCGATCCTGTCGTCGATCATCGTCGGCGAGGGGAATGTCTCGCGCGGCCGCGGCTTCATGCTGGCGCTGGCGTACAGCCTTGGCATGGCGCTGGTCTACACCTCGCTCGGCGTCGGTGCCGGCCTGGCGGGCGAAGGCCTGGCCGCCGCGCTGCAAAAGCCGTGGGTGCTGCTGACCTTTGGCGCCTTGTTGTTCACGCTGGCGCTGTCGATGTTCGACGTCTACCAGTTGCAGCTGCCGAGCGGCCTGCAAAGCCGTTTGAGCGAGAAGAGCGGCAGCATGGGCGGCGGTAAATTCGCCGGCGTGTTCGTCATGGGCGCCTTGTCGGCGCTGATCGTCGGCCCGTGCGTGGCCGGTCCGCTGGCCGGCGCGCTGCTGTACATCAGCCAGACGCGCAACGTCTGGACCGGTGGCTGGGCGCTGTTCTCGATGGCGGTCGGCATGAGCGTGCCGCTGCTGCTGACGGGCGTCTCGGCCGGCAGCCTGCTGCCGCGCGCCGGCGCCTGGATGAACGGCGTCAAAAAAGTCTTCGGCCTGCTGCTGATCGCGGTCGCCATCTGGATGGTCACGCCGGTGTTCTCGGTCACCGTGATGATGGTGCTGTGGGGCGTGTTCGCGCTGCTGTGCGCGATGTTCCTGCACGTGTTCGACGGCATTCCGAAGGGCGCGGGCCTGGGCGCCTACGTCGGCAAGACGCTGGGCGTGGCCTTCCTGCTCGCCGGCCTGTTCGAGTTGACCGGCGCCGCCAGCGCCGGGCGCGACGTGCTGCAGCCGCTGGGACACCTGACCGTGGCCCGCGCCGAGGGCGCGGCCGCCGGTGGCGCCGCCGGCGCCGAGGCGCACTTCACGCGCATCAAGACGGTGGCCGAACTCGATCAGATCCTGGCCGCCAGCACCAAGCCGGTGATGCTGGACTTCTACGCCGACTGGTGCGTGGCGTGCAAGGAGATGGAGCGGTTCACCTTCTCCAAGCCGGCGGTCGGCGGCAAGATGAAGGAGGTGCTGTTATTGCAGGTGGACGTCACCGCCAACAACGCCGACGACAAGGCGCTGATGAAGCGCTTCGGATTGTTCGGTCCACCGGGGCTGATCTTCTTCAACGGCGGCAAGGAAATCCCGAACAGCCGCATCATCGGCTTCCTGGCGGCCGAGCCGTTCCTGCAGCACTTGAACCGCCATTTCACTTCTTGAAGTTAATCCGCCCTACGTGAACACGTGATCGCTATTACACCAGCGGCAGCGCGGTCGTGTCCTTGATGCGCTGCAGGGCGAAGCTCGATTTCACGTCCAGCACCGCCGGGTGGCGCAGCAGGGTCGCCATCATAAAGCGCGAGAAGTGGTCCATGTCCTCGACGTGCACGCGCAGCAGGTAATCCATCTCCCCCGTCATCGCGTAGCAGGCCACCACCTCCGGCCACTGCTCGACCGACACCGCGAAGTCGGCGCGCGGCGACGCCGGGGCGTTCTGCGCGCCCAGCGCGCGCGCGTTGCTGTGCGCGGCTGCGTCGCTGTGCTTCTCCAGCCGCACATTCACGTACGCCAGCAGGCCCAGGCCGATCTTGTCGGGGTCCAGCAGCGCCACGTATTGGCGGATCACGCCCGCCTCTTCCAGTCGCTTGATGCGGCGCAGGCACGGCGACGGCGACAGCGCGACCAGTTCGGCCACGTCCTGGTTCGACAGCCGGCCGTCGGCCTGCAATATGGACAGAATCTTACGATCGGTTTTATCCAGCGCAATTTTGGTCATAAATACCTCAAATATTCAGTGTTGAGGCAATATTATTGCGCAAAACGACCGTGGGCGGGAATTGTTTGCAATTTAATGCTTAGCCTGCGGGACTATACTGGCGCTATTCCAACCAGGAGACACGCATGCAATTCCAGCCTTGGGACAACCCGATGGGGACCGACGGTTTCGAGTTCGTCGAATATGCCGCCCCCGATCCGAAAGCGCTCGGCGCGCTGTTCGAGCGCATGGGCTTCACCGCCATCGCCCGCCACCGTCACAAGGATGTGACGCTCTACCGCCAGGGCGGCATCAACTTCATCATCAACGCCGAGCAGGACTCGTTCGCGCAGCGCTTCGCCCGCCACCACGGCCCGTCGGTGTGCGCGATCGCCATCCGCGTGCAGGACGCGGCGGCCGCCTACAAGCGCGCGCTCGACCTGGGCGCCTGGGGCTTCGACAACAAGACCGGCCCGATGGAGCTCAACATCCCCGCCATCAAGGGCGTGGGCGACTCGCTGATCTACCTGGTCGACCGCTGGCGCGGCAAAAACAGCGGGGACGATGGTGCCGGATCGGGCGCCATCGGCGACATCAGCATCTACGACGTCGACTTCGTCGCCATCCCGGGCGCGGACGCCAACCCGGTCGGCAACGGCCTGACCTATATCGACCACCTGACCAACAACGTCCATCGCGGCCGCATGAAGGAATGGGCGGACTTCTACGAGAAGATGTTCAACTTCCGCGAGGTGCGCTACTTCGACATCGAGGGCAAGCTGACCGGCCTGAAGTCGAAAGCGATGACCTCCCCGTGCGGCAAGGTGCGCATCCCGATCAACGAGTCGTCGGACGACAAATCGCAGATCGCCGAATACCTCGACGAATACCACGGCGAGGGCATCCAGCACATCGCGCTGGGCACCGACGACATCTACACCTCGATCGAGAAGATGAAGACGACCGGCATCGCCTTCCAGGACACCATCGAGACTTACTATGAGCTGGTCAACCGCCGCCTGCCGGGTCACGGCGAGCGCCTGGAAGACCTGCGCCGCCTGCGCATCCTGATCGATGGCCACAGCAACGAGAACGAGCGCGAACTGCTGCTGCAGATCTTCACGCAGAACGTGATCGGTCCGATCTTCTTCGAGATCATCCAGCGCAAGGGCGACCAGGGCTTCGGCGAGGGTAACTTCCGCGCGTTGTTCGAGTCGATCGAACTGGATCAGATCAAGCGCGGCGTGCTGCAAGATCCGGGCACGGAGCCGAGCAACACCGCCGCATAAGGCATATAGTAGTAAAAAAACGCCGGTAGCACCGCATAGAACGGAGCACCGGCAATCGCGCGGCAGGGCCTATCCGGTCCCGCCGCGTTCAGTATTTCAGAGAATATTGGAGACATCAATGAACGCACCTCACAAGGGTACGCTGCTGGACCCCGGCACCAACTCGGACGACATTTCGCTGGACGACAAATGGACGCTGGAGCGCGGCCGCGCCTTCATGACCGGCACCCAGGCGCTGATCCGCCTGCCGATGATGCAGCGCGAGCGCGACCTCAAGGCGGGCCTCAACACCGCCGGCTACATCACCGGCTATCGCGGCTCGCCGGTCACCAGCGTCGACATGACGGCGATGAAGGCCAAGAAGTACCTCGACGCCCACCACGTCAAATTCCACCCCGGGATGAACGAGGACCTGGCCGCCACGGCGGTGTGGGGCACGCAGCAGACCAATCTTTTCAAGGACGCCAAATACGACGGCGTCTTCTCCATGTGGTACGGCAAAGGCCCCGGCGTCGACCGCTGCGGCGACGTCTTCAAGCACGCGAATAATGCGGGGAGTGCGAAGCACGGCGGGGTGCTGGTGCTGGCCGGCGACGACCACGCGGCCAAGTCCTCGTCCACCGCGCACCAGTCGGACCACATCCTCAACGCCTGCGGCATCCCGGTGCTGTATCCATCGTCGGTGCAGGAGTATATCGACTACGGCCTGCACGCCTGGGCCATGAGCCGCTACACCGGCCTGTGGGTGTCGATGAAGTGCGTCACCGACATCATCGAATCGGGCGCCGTGGTCGACTTCGACCCGGACCGCGTGCAGATCCAGCTGCCGACCGACTTCGAGCTGCCGGCCGGCGGCCTCAATATCCGCTGGCCCGACACCGTGCTCGATATGGAAGTGCGGATGAACAGCTACAAGTGGTACGCCGCGCTGGCCTACGCGCGCGCCAACAAGCTCAATAAAATCATCTGGGACAGCCCGAAGCCGAAGATCGGTATCATCACCGCCGGCAAATCGTACCTGGACACGCGCCAGGCGCTGGCCGACCTGGGTATCGACGAGCAGGCCGCCGCCGACATCGGCATCCGGCTGTACAAGATCGGCATGACCTGGCCGCTGGAGGCGGACGGCGTGCACGAATTCGCCAAGGGCCTCGACGAGATCCTGGTGGTCGAGGAAAAGCGCCAGATCCTCGAATACGCGCTCAAGGAAGAACTGTACAACCTGCCCGACGGCGAGCGTCCGCGCGTGGTCGGCAAGTTCGACGACACCGGCGAATGGAGCAACAAGGGCAAGACCGGCCACGGCGACTGGCTGCTACCGGCCACCTATGAATTGAACCCGGCGCAGATCGCGCGCGCCATCGCCTCGCGTATCGCGCACTACTGCGACGGCCATCCGGTCGCCGAGCGTGTCAAGCAGCGCGTGGCGTTCCTGGAGGCGAAGGAATTGGCGCTTAAAACGCTGCCGACCAAGGCCAATCCGGACACCGACCGCACGCCTTATTTCTGCTCCGGCTGCCCGCACAATTCGTCGACCAAGGTGCCGGAAGGCTCGCGCGCGCTGGCCGGCATCGGCTGCCACTACATGGTGTTGTGGATGGACCGCGAAACCTCGACCTTTACGCACATGGGCG
>JBDSKP010000044.1:0-5510 GCA_039916925.1 Duganella sp. | reverse complement strand
CCAAGCCCAAGGTGGCGTCCAGCATCGCCAGCCTGCTGAAACTGGTGGAGGAAAACCCGGCCCAGGTCGACCGCCTGCACACGATCCAGGCCCAGCATTTGCAATGGGACCAATATGCGCAGGAAATGATACGGCTGCGCGCCGCCAACGGCGACGTGACCGGACCGGTCAAGACCGGCCGCGGCAAGAGCCAGTTCGACGAGATCCGCCGCCAGCTCGACGCCTTCGTCGAGATCGAGATGCGCATGCGCCAGGAACGCAACACGTCGGCGCACAACGTCACCGTGATGGTGGCGGTCGTGTATCTGCTGCTGACCCTGGGCGTGGGCGGCGCGCTGGCCTGGTTCGGGCGGCGCGAGCTGGTCGGCCTGTCCCACACGTACAACGAGGTGCTGCGGCAGCACACTGAGCACGCCGATCTGTTGCAGCAGCAAGCCTGGCTGCGTACCGGCCAGAGCGAGCTGGCGCAGCAGGGCGTCGGTCAGCTGGCCTTGCCGCAACTGTCGGCGGCGCTGTTGCAGTTCCTGGCGCGCTATATGAACGCGGTGGTCGGCGCGCTATACCTGCGCAACAAGGATGGCAGCCTGCGTCGCGTGGCGTCCTACGGTTTCAGCGACGAGTGGGAGCGGCGCGACCATCAATTGAAGTCGGGCGAGAGCCTGGTGGCGCAGGCGGCGCTGGAACGGCGCCTGATCCGCCTCGACCGCGTGCCGGCCGACTACATCCAGGTCAGCTCCGGACTGGGCGCGGGCACGCCGGCCAGCGTGCTGCTGGCGCCGCTCGACAACGACGGCCACATCAACGGCGTCGTCGAGCTGGGCTTGCTGCGGCCGATCACGGTGCGCGACATGGACTTCCTCACTTTGGTGAAGGGCAATATCGGCAACGCCATCGAGGCCAGCCAGTCGCGCCAGCGCCTGCAGGAAGTGCTGGAGGAAACCCAGCAGCTCAACGAGGAATTGCAGGTGCAGCAGGAGGAACTGCGCACCGCCAACGAGGAGCTGGAGGAACAGTCGCGCGTGCTGGAGGAATCGCAGGCCAGCCTGGAGAACCAGAAGGCCGAGCTGGAGCAGATCAATGAGCGGTTGGCCGAACAGGGCACCGCGCTGGACCAGAAAAACGCCGCGCTGGTCAAGGCGCAGCAGGACCTGGAGGAGCGCGCCCGCGAACTGGAGCGCGCCAGCCAGTACAAGTCGCAATTCCTGGCCAATATGTCGCACGAGCTGCGCACACCGCTGAACAGTTCGCTGATCCTGGCCAAGCTGCTGTCGGAAAACGCCGCCGGCAACCTGGACGACGAGCAGGTGCGCTTCGCCAACACGATCTACTCGGCCGGCAACGATCTGCTGAACCTGATCAACGACATCCTCGACATTTCCAAGGTCGAGGCGGGCAAGCTGGAACTGGTGCCGGAGCAGTTGTCGCTGCGCCACGTGGTCGAGGGCATGGCGATGGTGTTCGAACCGCTGGCCCAGCAAAAGAAACTGGCCTTCCACGCGCTGGTGGCCGACGACCTGGCCACGCACATGGTCACCGACCGCCAGCGGCTGGAGCAAATCCTCAAGAACCTGCTGTCGAACGCGCTCAAGTTCACCAGCAGCGGCCAGATCACGCTGTCCGTGCACGCGGCCGGCGAGGGCGCGGTCGGCTTCTCGGTGCAGGACACCGGCATCGGCATCCGCCACGAAGACCAGCAGGCCATTTTCAACGCCTTCCAGCAGGCCGACGGCACCACCAGCCGCAAGTACGGCGGCACCGGCCTCGGGCTGTCGATCTCGCGCGACCTGGCGCACCTGCTGGGCGGCGCGATCAGCCTGGTCAGCGAGCCGGGCAACGGTAGCTGCTTCACGTTGACGATGCCGCTGCGCTGGACCGCGCCCGAGCCGGGCCCGCGCGTGGGCAGCGCCAGCGCGCCGGCCACGATGGACGAGCATGGCGGCATCGGCGAATACGCGGCCACGTCGCCGGGCCTGGCGGCGGCGCCGCTGGCGCGCCACGGCTCGGCCCACGGCGCGCGCCACGACGACGGGCATGGCGCCGGCCAGCAAACGGCGCCGCGCGTGCGCGCCTTCGACGACGACCGCGACCTGTCGCGGACCGACGCCGGCCAGGCCCGCTCGGTGCTGGTGATCGAGGACGACCCGGCCTTCGCCCGCATCCTGTACGACCTGGCGCACGAAAAACAATACCGCTGCCTGGTCGCGTTCGACGCCGACGAGGGCCTGGAGCTGGCGCGCGAACACCGGCCGAACGCGGTGCTGCTCGACATCCGCCTGCCCGACCGCTCCGGCCTGTCGGTGCTGCAAATGCTCAAGGACGACGCCCAGACCCGCCACATCCCGGTGCACGTGGTGTCCGGCTCCGACAACGGCGAGGCGGCGCTGCACCTGGGCGCGATCGGCTTCGCGCTCAAGCCGACCACGCGCGAGCAGCTGATGGAGGTGTTCCGCCGCATCGAGACCAAGCTGACGCAAAAGATCAAGCGCGTGTTGCTGGTCGAGGACGACGACCGCCAGCGCGACAGCGTGGTGCGGCTCATTTCCGACGACGACGTCGACATCGTCGATGTCGGCAGCGGCGAGGAGGCGCTGGCGCTGCTGCGCACCACCGTGTTCGACTGCATGATCATCGACCTGAAGCTGCCCGACATGCAGGGCAACGAGCTGTTGCAGCGCATGTCCGGCGAGCAGCTGGCGGCGTTCCCGCCGGTGATCGTCTACACCGGCCGCAACCTGTCGCGCGCCGAGGAGGCCGACCTGCACAAGTATTCGCGCTCGATCATCATCAAGGGCGCGCGCTCGCCCGAGCGCCTGCTCGACGAGGTGACCTTGTTCCTGCACAAGGTCGAGGCCGATTTGTCGTCCGAGCGCCAGACCATGCTGCGCACGGTGCGTTCGCGCGACCGCGTGTTCGAGGGCCGGCGCATCCTGCTGGTCGACGACGACGTGCGCAACATCTTCGCGCTCACCAGCGCGCTCGAGCAAAAGGGCGTGCTGGTCGAGGTGGGCCGCAACGGCTTCGAGGCCATCGAAAAGCTCGACCGGAACCCCGACATCGACCTGGTGCTGATGGACGTGATGATGCCGGGCATGGACGGGCTGGAGGCGACGCGCCACATCCGCGCCGACGCCCGCTTCGCCCGCCTGCCGATCATCGCCATCACCGCCAAGGCGATGAAGGACGACCAGGAGCAGTGCCTGGCCGCCGGCGCCAGCGATTACCTGGCCAAGCCGATCGACCTGTCGCGCCTGTATTCCCTGCTGCGGGTGTGGATGCCCAACGGCGAGCGCGGCCGGTGATGGAGGGGACGCCGCATGCACCATAGCGATACCGACATCGAGCTCAAAGTGTTGATGGAAGCCATCTACATGAAGTACAGCTACGATTTTCGCGACTACACGGGCGCCTCGCAAAAGCGCCGCGTGCTGCATGCGCTCAAGGAAATGGGCTGCGCCAGCATCTCGGCGCTGCAGGCGCGCATCATGCACGAGCCGGCCGCGTTCAGCCAGCTGCTGCAATATCTGACGATCCCGGTGACGTCGATGTTCCGCGACCCGGGCTATTTCAAGGCCTTGCGCGAGCAGGTGGTGCCGGTGCTGCGCACCTATCCGTCGCTGAAGATCTGGATCGCCGGCTGCAGCACCGGCGAGGAGGTGGTGTCGATGGCGATCCTGCTCAAGGAGGAGGGCTTGCTCGAGCGCAGCATGATCTACGCCACCGATATCAATCCGCAATCGCTGGAGAAGGCGCGCAAGGGCGTGTTTCCGCTCGACGCCATGCGCGAATACACGGAGAACTACCAGGCCGCCGGCGGCACCCGCGGTTTTTCCGATTACTACACGGCGGCCTATAATGCGGCCTTGTTCGACAGCGCGCTGTGCGAGAACGTCACCTTCGCCGACCACAGCCTGGCGACCGACGCCGTGTTCGCCGAGACCCACTTGATCAGCTGTCGCAACGTCATGATCTATTTTAAGAGGAAGCTGCAGGAGCGCGCGTTCGGCCTGTTCCACGAATCGCTGTGCCATCGCGGCTTTCTCGGCCTGGGCAGCAAGGAGAGCATCGATTTTTCGGCCTACGCGCCCAGCTTCGAGCCGGTGCAAAAGCGCGAGCGCCTGTTCAGGAAGCGTTAGGGATGGGTACGCCAACTGGATCGCCGCCGGCGCTGGCCGCCGCGCTGGCCGGCCGCCAGATCGAGGCGGTGGTGATCGGCGCCTCGGCCGGCGGCGTCGGCGCGCTGCTCAAGCTGCTGCCGGGCTTGCCCTCCGGCTACGGCCGGGCGGTGGTGGCGTTGCTGCACCTGCCGGAGCACCGTCAAAGCCAGCTGGCCGAGGTGTTCCGCCAGCGCATGGCGATGCCGGTGCGCGAGGCCGCCGACAAGGAACCGCTGTCATCCGGGACGCTGTATTTCGCCGGTTCCGGCTACCATTTGTCGGTCGAGTCGGATCGCAGCTTCTCGCTCAGCTGCGAGGCGCCGCTGCACTTCGCGCGCCCGTCGATCGATTTTTTGATGGAATCGGCGGCGGACGCCTACGGCCCGGCTTTGCTGGGCATTTTATTGACCGGCGCCAACCAGGACGGCGCCGCCGGCCTGGCCGCGATCGGCCGCGCCGGCGGCCTGACCGTGGTGCAGGACCCGGACGAGGCCGAGGTGGCCACGATGCCGAGGGAGGCGATCCGGTTGCGGGCGCCGGACCTGGTCCTGTCGCTGGACGACATACATACATTGCTGTTGATGCTGGAGAATAATTAATGCAAGCCGAGCACCCGACCAAACTGCTGATCGTCGACGATCTGCCGGAAAACCTGCAGGCGCTCAACGCCATCGTCCGTGGCGAGGGGCGCGAGATCTTCCAGGCCGGCTCCGGCGAGGAGGCGCTGGCCTTGCTGCTGCAACACGACTTCGCGATGGCCTTCCTCGACGTGCAGATGCCCGGCATGGACGGCTTCGAGCTGGCCGAACTGATGCGCGGCACCGAACGCACCCGGCAAATCCCCATCGTCTTCGTCACCGCCGCCGGCAAGGAACTCAATTACTCGTTCAAGGGCTACGAGGCCGGCGCCGTCGATGTGCTCTACAAGCCACTCGACTCGCGCGCGGTGCGCAGCAAGGTCGAGGTGTTCGTCGCGCTGTACGAGCAGCGCGAGGCCACGCGCGCGCAGGTGCGGGCGCTGGAGCTGGCGCGGCAAAAGCAGGAGGCCACCCTGGCCGAGCTGAACGCCGCGCAAACCGAGCTGCAGCGGGCGCTGGCGATGCGCGACGAGTTCATGTCGATGGTGTCGCACGAGATGCGCACCCCGCTCAACACCTTGTACCTGGAGACGCAGCTGCGCAAGATGCAGCTCGAGCGCGGCAATATGGCCGCCTTCGGCGCCGAGCAGTTGCAGCGCATGGTGGCGCGCGACGACCGCCAGATCCAGAGCATCATCCGCCTGATCGACGACATGCTCGACGTCTCGCGCATCCGCAGCGGCAAGCTGTCGTTGCGGCCGGGCTGGGTGGAGCTGTC
>JBDSKP010000043.1:0-3546 GCA_039916925.1 Duganella sp. | reverse complement strand
GACGCCGATCCCGCCGAACCACGCGGGCTTCGAGCCTCCCCTCTTCCCCCACAAGGACTGACCCATGCACCAATTCCTGCTGTTCTCCGCCGAAGTGGCGGCCGCCCGCGCCGCCGGCAAACCGATCGTCGCGCTGGAATCGACCATCATCTCGCACGGCATGCCATATCCGCAAAACGTGCAAATGGCGCGCGAAGTCGAGCAGATCATCCGCGACGGCGGCGCCGTGCCGGCCACCATCGCCATCATCGGCGGCAAGATCTGCATCGGCCTGTCGGAGCAGCAGCTCGAATTGCTGGGCACCTCGCCCGAGGCGATGAAAGTCAGCCGCCGCGACCTGCCCTACGTGCTGGCGCAATCCAGACTGGGCGCCACCACGGTGGCGGCGACGATGATCTGCGCCCAGTTGGCCGGCATCGAGGTGTTCGTCACCGGCGGCATCGGCGGCGTGCACCGCGGCGCGGAAACCAGCTTCGATATCTCGGCCGACCTGCAGGAGCTGGCGCGGACCTCGGTGGCGGTGGTATGCGCCGGCGTCAAATCGATCCTCGACATCGGCCTGACCCTGGAATACCTGGAAACGCACGGCGTGCCGGTGGTCAGCGTCGGCCAGCGCGGCTTCCCCGCCTTCTTCACGCGCGAGAGCGGCTTCAACGCCGACTTCCAGCTCGACACGCCGGCCGAACAGGCGGCCTTCATCCAGGCCAAGTGGCAGCTCGGCCTCGCCGGCGGCATCGTCGTCAGCAATCCGGTGCCGCAGGCGGAGGCGATGCCGAAGCAGGAGATCGACGCCATCACCATCCAGGCGCTGGGCGAGGCGGACGCGCAAGGCGTCACCGGCAAGAACGTCACGCCCTTCCTGCTCGGCCGCATCAAGCAGCTGACCGGGGGCCGCAGCCTGGCCACCAACATCGCGCTGGTGAAGAACAACGCCCGCTGCGGCGCCGCGCTGGCCTGCGCCATGCAGTCGCACTAATCGAGCCAATCGCCCCAAGCCCGCCATGTCCATCGACCTGAAACAACTGAGGTACTTCCTGGCCGTCGCCGAGGAAAAGAGCTTTAGCCGCGCCGCCGAGCGCCTGCACATCTCGCAACCGCCCCTCAGCCAGCAGATCATGAAACTGGAGAGCGAGCTCGGTGTGAAACTGTTCGCCCGCACCACCCGCACCTTCGAGCTGACGGTGGCCGGCAAGGCGCTCATGAGCGAGGCGTCCGACCTGCTGGCGAAGATGCGCATGACGATCGACACCATCCGCCAGATCGACCGCGGCGAGGTGGGACGCCTGCGCGTGGGCATCGTCGGCTCGGCGATGTGGGGGCCGATACCGAGCTTGCTGGAAGAGTTCCAGACCAAGTACCCGCGCGTGACGTGGACCCTGCACGAACTGGGTCCGACCCTGCAGTACGAAGCGCTGCGCGCCAAGCAGGTGGACGTCGGCTTCTGGCGCGAGCCCAGACTCGCCGAGGACGATCTGCGGCAGGACAACCTGCGCCAGGAGCTGTGCTTCCGCGAGGACGTGTGCGTGGCCATCAACGAGCACCACCCGCTGGCCAAGGAGGAAGCGATCGAATTGATGGACATCGCCGACGAACCGATGCTCACGCTGGCGCTGGACAAGTCGTCGTTCCCGCGCTACCTGATCCAGTGCTGCGTGAAGGCCGGCTTCCAGCCAACGATCTTCCAGGAGGCATCCGAGCCGCAAACCTTGCTGGCGATGGTGGGCGCGGGGCTGGGAGTGGCGCTGCTGCCGGAGACCACCAGCCGTATCGGCTGGCCCGGCGTGGTGTTCCTGCCGATCCGCAGCAACCCGCCGTCGGCCAATCTGTACATCACCTACACCACGCTGGACGACGCGCCCGTGCTGCGGGCGTTCCTCAACATCCTCAACCCGTCGAAACCCGCGCAGCCCGGGGACTGACCCAATTGGGTCAGACCCCTACGGCCGGCGAAGGCGCCGGAGTTCGCGGCACGGTGCGGGAGGGTTAGTGCGTCACACCGCCCGCCTCGCGCACATCGACGCTGTGCCCGAGCGTGGTGCGGATGGCGATGCGCAGGCCTTCGACCATGTCGTCGAGCCGCATGCTGGGGGTGCCGGGATGCCGGGCCGCCTGCTGCGGCAGATACGGAATGTGGATGAAGCCGGCGCGCATCGTCGTGCCCCACTCGCTGGCCTGGTGCATCAAGCCGTAGAACACGTGGTTGCAAACGAAGGTGCCGGCGCTTTGCGACACCGAGGACGGCAGGCCGGCGTCGCGCAGCGCCTGCACGATCGCCTTGATCGGCAACGTGGAAAAATAGGCGGCGGGACCGCCGGTGACGATCGGCTGGTCGACGATCTGGCGCATCTGGTTGTCCGCGATGGGGGCGTCGTCAATATTGATGGCGATCCGCTCGACCGACAGATCGGCGCGGCCGCCGGCCTGGCCGAGCGCGATCACGATACTCGGGTGCAGCTCCTCCAGCGCCTGGTACATCGCCTTCCGCGCCTGGCCGAACACGCACGGCAGCTGGCGCGCATGCACGACAAAATCACCTTCATGCCAGCCCTCCAGGGCGCGCACCGCCTCCCATGAAGGGTTGATCGTCTCCTGGTTGAAGGGTTCGAAACCAGTTAACAATATGATCTTTTTCATCAGCTTCACTCCACACTCAACTTCCAGGGTGCTACTCTAACCTAAATGATTGTCGTTTACCTGTTCAGAAGAAAATACAGTAGTGCGATATTGGCAAGCAATAGCGGCAGCGCCGTCGCCACCTGGATCTTGACGACGGCGTTCTTGTCGGGCAGGTCGAGCAGCGCCGCCGGCACGATGTTGAAATTGGCCGCCATCGGCGTCATCAAGGTGCCGCAGTAGGCGCTGAACATGCCGATGGCCGCCATTACCGCGGGGTTGGCGTGGTACACGCCGACCAGCACGGGGATGCCGACGCCGCCGGCGATCACCGGGAAGGCCGCGAAGCCGTTGCCCATGATGATGGTGAACAGCGCCATGCCGACGCAGTAGACGGCCACCGCCACCAGCTTCACATCCATATTGATGTACGACGTGACCACATGCGCCACGGCCTTGCCCATGCCGGCCTCGGTGAACAACAGGCCGAGCACCGCCAGCATGTGCGGCAGCACCACCGCCCACCCCAGATGATCGATCAGCCGGCGCGATTCGCGCATCGCCTGCAGCGGCGCGGCGCGCGTCAGCCAGCACGCCGCGGCGACGGCGAACAGCGAACCGCAACCGAGGCTCACCAGCGTGGTGTTTTTCGGATCGAGCAGGAACAGGCCGTCGAATTTTACTTCCTTCAGCAAGGTCGAACCGATCATCGTCGTGATCGGAATGATCAGTGCCGGGATCAGCAGCTTGTGGCCGAGCGTGCGCGCGCTGTCGCGCCGCTGTTCCGGGGCGCGCTCGCCGTAGCGGCCCAGCGCGACGCCGCCGAAGCCGGCGATCAGCGCCATCACCACCATCAGCGCGCCGGCCGCAACCTGCGTCAAACGCTCGCCGGCCAGATACACCACCGCGTACAACGCCCAGAACAACGCGCTC
>JBDSKP010000042.1:0-2374 GCA_039916925.1 Duganella sp. | reverse complement strand
GCAGATCGGCGAAGTCAACAAGGACGTTGCCGAGTCGCTGGGCCTGAAGAACGCTCAGGGCGCGGAAGTGTCGCTGGTCGAGCCGGGCGGTCCCGCCGACAAGGCCGGCATCAAGTCCGGCGACATCATCCTGAAATTCAACGGCGCGCCGGTGACGCGCTCGTCGGACCTGCCGCGCCTGGTGGGCGGCACCGCCATCGGCAGCAAGGCGACCGTGACGGTGTGGCGCAAGGGTGCGCAGATCGATTTGCCGGTCGTCGTCGCCGAGCTCGAGGGCGAGAAGACCGCCAAGGCGTCCAAGGGCAAGGGCAACAAGGCCGAGCCCGAGGCGGAAGGCAAGCCGAACGCGCTGGGCCTGGTGGTCAGCGACCTGAGCGCCGAGAAGAAGCGGGCGCTGGGCGTCGGCGGCGGCGTGGTGGTCGAGTCGGCCGAGGGTGTGGCGTCGCGCCTGCAGGAGGGCGACGTGGTGCTGCAGCTGAATAACACCGAGGTCAAGGACGCCAGGCAGTTCAACGCGCTGGTGGCCAAGCTCGATCCGAAGAAGCCGTCGGTGCTGCTGGTGCGCCGCGGCGAGGCAACGCAGTTTATTTCGTTGCGTCCGAGCGCCACGAAAGAGAAGTAAGCGGCCGCGCCGCCCGCCGCCCCCCGGCCAACCCGGGGTCGGACCCGAACGGGTCCGACCCCACGTCGCCGGGGTGCGGGTTGAACGGCTCCGCTCCGATCATCATGCACTTCACCCTCTATTCGCGTGGCTACTGCCACCTGTGCCACGACATGCTGGACGCCTTGCTGCGCCTGCAAACGCCGGCGCGGCCGTTCACCGTCGACGTGATCGACATCGACACCGCCGCCGACCCCTCGCTGCTGGCCCGTTTCGACGAGCTGGTGCCGGTGCTGTACGCCGACCTGGCCGAACCGGAGCTGTGCCACTACTTCCTCGACGCGCCGCGCGTCCTCGCCGTGCTTAATAAATAAGCAAAATACAGGTCGCGGTGCAGAAGTCGGCCTTTCCCCTCTGAAATCCGGTAAAATGCGGGGGTAGAAAAGTTTGATAAGGCGCTCGCCAGGGCATTACCGCCCCGCTCGGAGCGCTTTTTTTGTATTGCGCGCAGGATGCACCCCGCCGACGCGCCCGTCGTCTCACACCCGTTTTTGAATATTTGTTAATGAACAACATACGCAATTTTTCCATCATCGCCCACATCGACCACGGCAAATCGACCCTGGCAGACCGCATCATTCAACTGTGCGGCGGCCTGTCCGACCGCGAGATGGAGGCGCAAGTGCTCGATTCGATGGATCTGGAGCGCGAACGCGGCATCACGATCAAGGCGCAAACGGCCGCGCTGCAATACAAGGCGCGCGATGGCGTCGTCTATAACCTGAACTTGATCGACACGCCGGGCCACGTCGACTTCTCGTACGAGGTGTCGCGCTCGTTGTCGGCCTGCGAGGGCGCGCTGCTGGTGGTCGACGCCTCGCAAGGGGTGGAGGCGCAGACCGTGGCCAATTGCTACACCGCGCTCGACCTGGGCGTCGAAGTGGTGCCCGTGCTTAACAAAATCGACTTGCCGAACGCGGATCCACTCAACGCCATCGCCGAAATCGAGGACGTCATCGGCATCGAGGCGGGCGACGCCGTCCATTGCTCGGCCAAGACCGGCCTCGGCGTGGAGGACGTGCTCGAATCGATCATCGCCAAGGTGCCGCCGCCGAAGGGCGACCCGGACGCGCCGCTGCAGGCGCTGATCGTCGACTCGTGGTACGACCCGTACGTCGGCGTCGTCATGCTGGTGCGTGTGGTGAACGGCACGTTGAAGCCAAAGGACAAGATCAAGCTGATGGCCACCGACTCGCTGCAGCTGGTCGAGGACGTCGGCATCTTCGCGCCGCGCTCGGTGTCGCTGCCGCAGTTGTCGGCCGGGCAGGTGGGCTTCATCATCGCCGGCATCAAGGAATTGAAGGCCGCCAAGGTGGGCGACACCGTCACGCTGGCCAACCGTCCGGCGCCGGCGCCGCTGCCGGGCTTCAAGGAAGTCCAGCCGCAGGTGTTCGCCGGCCTGTTCCCGGTCGAGGCCAACCAGTACGACGCGCTGCGCGACTCGCTGGAAAAATTGAAATTGAACGATGCCGCGCTGATGTACGAGCCGGAAGTGTCGCAGGCGCTGGGCTTCGGCTTCCGCTGCGGCTTCCTCGGCCTGCTGCACATGGAGATCGTCCAGGAGCGCCTGGAGCGCGAGTTCGACATGGACTTGATCACGACGGCGCCGACCGTGGTGTACGAGGTCGTCATGCGCGACAACAGCATCATCAAGGTCGACAATCCGTCGAAGATGCCGGAGCCGACCAAGATCAACGAGATCCGCGAACCGAT
>JBDSKP010000041.1:0-7249 GCA_039916925.1 Duganella sp. | reverse complement strand
CCCAGGCCCTTGGCCAGCATCGCGCCCATCACGCCGAGCGCGTTGCTGATGTTGAAGTGGCCCACCAGCTTGGTTTTGATCAGCGCCACGCCCAGCGCCGACTCCAGATGGAATTCGGTGCCGGCGCTGCGGGTGCTGCGGAACTGGCTGGCGCGCAGCATCAGCACGCCGTCGATGTCCGGCTGCGCGGCTTTGTCGCGCAAGGTGTAGCCGATCAGCGGAATATCTCCGGAAAGTGCAGCGCCCAACGGCGCCTTCGACTTCAAATGCGCGATCAGGCGCAAGCCCATCGGATCGTCCAGGTTGACCACCGCCGTCTTCAGACCGGGCCAGTCGAACAGCTTGACCTTGGCCGCCTCGTACGCGGCCATGTCGCCGTGATAATCCAGATGGTCGCGCGTCAGGTTGGTGAACAGCGCGACGTCGAAGTGCATGCCCGCCAGGCGGTCCTGCGCCAGTCCGATCGACGACGCCTCGATCGCCAGCGAGGCCGCGCCCTGCCCGCGCAGGCCGGCCAGGGTGCGCGCCAGCAGCACCGCGTCCGGCGTCGTGTAGCCGGTGACGTCGTATTCGACCTCGCCGCGCGCGCGGAACACGCCCACGCCCAGCGTGCCGATGACGGCGGCCGGCTCGACGCCGCGCGACAAGGCCTGGCCCAGCCACACCGCGCTGGAGGTCTTGCCGTTGGTGCCCGTCACGGCGACGGTGAACATCGCCGCATCCGGCTGCTGGTAGAACGCGTGCGCGATCAGGCCGGCCTGCTGCTTAAGGTTGTCGACGGCGATGTACGGCACGCTCCAGCTGTCGTTCCAGGTGAAACCGGCGGGGTCCAGCACGATCAGCGCGGCGCCCTGCTCGATGGCGCCGTCGATGAAGGCACGGCCATCGGCGCCATTGGCGGCGTCGGCCGCGAAAGCAAAAAACACATCGCCCAGCTTGATGCGACGCGAATCCGACGCCAGCTGCGCGTTCGGCGCCAGCTTGCGGATCGTCGCTGCAATGGCCTGGAAATCCGCCATCGGGTCGAGGTTGGAAGTCGTCACATGTTCTCCTGTGCTGCTGACTCAGGAATGATGATATGGGTCAGGTCCGAATCCGGCGCGATGTTCTTCGCGCGCAGGGCCTGTGCCGCCAGCGCCGAGAACACCGGGCCGGCGACGTCGCCGCCGACGTGCACCGGACCACCCGGTTCGTCGATCATGACGGCGATAATGAAGCGCGGGTCCGACATCGGCGCCATGCCGACGAAGTTACCGATGTATTTGGTGTGCGAATAGCGGCCGCCGACGACCTTTTGTGCGGTACCGGTCTTGCCGCCCACGCGGTAGCCGGGCACCTGCGCCTTGACGGCCGAACCGCCCGGCTGCGTGACCATCTCCAGCATCTCGCGCATCTCGGCGGCCGTCTTGGCGCTGACCACCTGGGTGCCGTGCGGCGCCTCTTGCACCTTCTGGAACGACAGCGGAATGATGTCGCCATTGCGCGCGTAGACCGTGTAGGCGCGCGCCAGCTGGATCAGCGACACCGAGATCCCCTGGCCGAAGCTCATATTGGCCTGCTCGATCGGACGCCACGATTTATACGGACGCACGCGGCCGGCCACGGCGCCGGGGAAGCCCCACTTGGGCTGCTGGCCGAAACCGAGCTTGGTGAACATCTCCCACATGTCCTGCGCCGGCATGCCCAGCGCGATCTTGGAGGTGCCGATGTTGGACGACTTCTGGATGATGCCCTGCACGTCGATCATGTAGTGCGGGTGGGTGTCGTGGATGACGCGGTCGGCGATCACCATCGAGCCGTTGCCGGTGTCGAACATGGTGTGCGGCTTGACGCGGCCCTCGTCGAGCGCCAGGCCCACGGTGAACGGCTTGAGCGACGAACCCGGCTCGAAGGTGTCGGTCATCACGCGGTTGCGCAGCTGCTCGCCGGTCAGTTTGGAGCGGTCGTTCGGATTGTAGGTCGGCCAGTTGGCCAGCGCCAGCACCTCGCCGGTGTGCACGTCCAGCACCACGGCGGCGCCGGCCTTGGCGTGGAATTTCTCGACCGCGTCCTTGACCTGCGTGAAGGCGATGTACTGGATCTTGCTGTCGATCGACAAGGTCAGGTCCTTGCCGTCGTGCGGCTCGCGGATCGATTCGATATCCTCGACGATGTGGCCCAGGCGGTCCTTGATCACGCGGCGGCTGCCCGGCTGGCCGACCAGCGTTTTCTGCTGCGCCAGTTCCATCGACTCCTGGCCCACGTCCTCGACGTTGGTGAAGCCGACGACGTGGGTCGTCACTTCGCCCTGCGGGTAGAAGCGCTTGTATTCCTTGCGGGTCTGCACGCCCTCGATGCCCAGTTTGAGGATCTGGTCGGCGACGTCCTGCTCGACCTGGCGCTTCAGATAAACGAAGCCGCGATCGGAGTCGAGTTTTTTCTGGAGCTCGGCGTTGCTCATGTCGAGCAGCTTGGCCAGCTGTTTCAATTTGTCGGCCGGCGCGTTCTGCACGTCGTCCGGGATAGCCCAAATGGCCTTGACTGGCACCGAAGACGCCAGCACCTGGCCTTCGCGGTCGGTGATCTTGCCGCGCGTGGCGGGCAGGTCCAGCGTGCGCGCATAGCGGATCTCGCCCTGCTTTTGCAGGAACTGGGTCGACACGCCCTGCAGCCAGACGGCGCGGCCGGCCAGCGCGGCGAAGGCGAAGAACAATACGAACAGCACCACGCGCGAACGCCATACCGGCAGGCGCACCGCCAGCACGGGGTTCTTCGAGAACGGCACGCCCTTGGAGCGCGCCACGCGCGAGGTGCTCGCATTGCCGCCGCGGCTCATTTCGATCCCTCCGGCGTCAGGTACTGCGTGCGCGCCGCCGTGAGCGGCGTCATGGCCAGGTCACGCCGCGCGATCTCCTCGATGCGCGCGTGCTTGCCCAAGGTCGACTGGTCGAGCTGCAGCTGCGCCCATTCGATGTCGAGCTGGCGCGCCTGCGACTGCGCGCGTTCCAGTTCGATGAACAGGTGGCGCGCCTGGTATTGGGCGTTGACCAGCGACAGGCCGCAGCCGACCAGCAGCGCCGTCAGCACCAGGTTGATCTTGCCGCTCATGGCGCCCCCTCGCCGACGGCGGGAAGCGGCAGCCTGCGCGCCACCCGCATCACCGCCGAGCGGGAACGCGGATTGGCGTCGACTTCGGCGTCGGACGGCTTCATCTTGGCCAGCAGTTTGATCTCCGGCTGCGGCAAATCGACGGCGCGGATCGGCAAACGCCGGTCCGGCTGTTCGACATTGGCCTTGGACGCGAAGAAGCGCTTGACCATGCGGTCCTCCAGCGAATGGAAGCTGATGATCGCGATGATGCCGCCCGGCGCCAGGCTGGCGTAGGCCTGGTTCAAACCGACTTCGAGGTCCTCAAGCTCCTTATTGATGAAAATCCGGATAGCTTGAAATGTGCGGGTGGCCGGGTCCTTGCCCTTCTCCCGAGTCTTGACCGCGCCTGCCACGATACCGGCAAGCTGTCGTGTGGTTGAAATTGGTTCGACTGCCCTGCGAGCAACAATCGCCTTTGCAATCTGAAAAGCAAACCGTTCTTCCCCATATTCCTTGATCACCTTTTCCAGTGTCTGTTCGGTTTCCGTGGCAAGCCACGCCGCCGCCGACATGCCGCGCGTGGTATCCATGCGCATGTCGAGCGGGCCATCGTTGCGGAAGCTGAAGCCGCGCGCCGCGTCGTCCACCTGCGGCGAGGAGATGCCCAGGTCGAGCAAAATGCCATCGACCTTGCCCACGCCGCGCTCGGCCAGCGCCGCCGTCATCGTGGCGAAGCTGTCGTGGACGATGGTGAAACGCGGGTCGTCGATTTGTTCGGCGGTGGCGATGGCCTGCGGGTCCTTGTCGAACGCGATCAGGCGCGCGTTGGCGCCCAGCTTCGACAGGATCAGGCGCGAATGGCCGCCGCGGCCGAAGGTGCCGTCGACGTAGACGCCGTTTGCGCGGGCGCCGTCCAGCGTCAGCGCCAGGGCATCTACCGCTTCGTCAAGCAGCACCGTGCGATGCTGAAATTCAGGCACCGGTGTGGATGTCATCACGGGACCTTAGAAAGAGAAATTGGCGAGTACATCGGGGGTGCCGGCTTCAATCGCCTGCTGCTCTTTTTCCGCCTGTTTGGCGGCATCCCAGATTTCGAAGTGGGAGCCCATGCCCATCATCATCACTTCGCGTTCGAGGCCGACGGCGGCCCGCAGTTCCGGCGAGATGAGGATGCGGCCGGCCGTGTCCATTTCGACGTCGGTGGCGTAACCGAGGAATATCCGTTGCCACGCGCGGGCCTGCATCGGCCACTGGGCGATCTGTTGACGGTGTTGTTCCCACACCGGGCGGGGGAACAGCATGACGCAGCCATCGGGGTGGCGGGTCAGGGTGAGGCGGCCTTCGCATTGGATCGAGAGCGCGTCACGGTGCTTGGCGGGGATCGACATCCTGCCTTTTGCATCGAGATTGATTGCGGACGCGCCTTGAAACACGGGATTACCTTTTGACCTCAGTATGGTTAGCGGAGCGTGAGCGGCGCCTTCCGGTTTCATCTCCCCGGCCGCTAAGTCAGAGGAAATTTCCCACAAAAAGACACTTTTTCACACAGATGCCCACTTTAGAGGATGGGAGAATAGCGGTCAAGCGCTTTCAGGCAAACGAAACAGCGATTTTAGTAATGAAATTAAGGACTTAGCGCAATTCCTTGAAGCCGGCTAGAAATAAAATAGCTCGACAAATTAAGCACTTATGAAAGACTGTGAATGTGCTACCTCACCTGCACACATGTGTATGCATGCACTAAAGCGGTGAAAATGAATGGAGAAAATAATTGAAATATTTACATATAGTTGCAAAGCGCCAACATTGTCGTATCAAATTGACAAGCGGTCAACAGACGGACAAATGGCGTCGAAAATGGGGTGGTTTAATCGGGGAATGGTCGAATGGCGCGCCAGCAGCGCGATGACGGGGAATGTGAAACCTTTTAATAACTACAACTTCAAATTTGCTAGTTAGCAACGACAAGCCAGCCGATGCATTTTCGACAATCGAGTTGTCTATACAAATGCTGCGTTGCGGCACCGCGCCAAAAACGTCATTATACGCCTGCGCCGGGGGCGAATTCCAGCCTCAATTCAAGTAAAAATGGTCAACTCCGATAATACAATAGCAATTTATATTGCCCACGCCTTAGATCTTCCCACCGCGCGCGCCCAGCCATCCATCAACGCGCCGCGCTGGTCGGCGCCCATCGCGGGATCGAAGCGCCGCTCGCAGGTCCACTGAGCGGCAACCTCCTCGCGGGTCTGCCAGAAGCCCACCGCCAGCCCGGCCAGATAGGCCGCGCCCAGCGCCGTGGTCTCCGTCACGCGCGGGCGCAGCACCGGCACCCCCAGCAAATCGGCCTGGAACTGCATCAGCAGATCGTTGCGGGCGGCGCCGCCGTCGGCCCGCACCTCGGTCAGCGGAATGTCGCGGCTCGATGCCGCCACGTCCTTCTGCATGGCCGCCATCAGCTCCGCGCTTTGATAGGCGATCGCCTCCAGCGCCGCGCGGGCGATGTGCGCGCGGTTGCTGCCCCGGCTCAGCCCCACCAGCGCGCCGCGGGCGTACGGGTCCCAGTGCGGCGCGCCCAGGCCGACGAAGGCCGGCACCATGTACACGCCGCCGCTGTCGGGCACACTGGCGGCCAGCGACTCGACGTCGGACGATTTTTCGATGATGCCCAGGCCGTCGCGCAGCCACTGCACAGTGGCGCCGCCCATGAAGACGCTGCCCTCCATCAGATACTCGGTGGCGCCGTCGACGCGCCAGCCGATGGTGGTCAGCAGGCGGTTGTGCGACACCACCGGGTGCTCGCCCAGATGCATCAGCATGAAGCATCCGGTGCCGTAGGTGTTCTTGACCATGCCCGGCGTCAGGCAGGCCTGGCCGAAGGTGGCGGCCTGCTGGTCGCCGGCGATGCCGGCCACCGCGATCGGCGCGCCGAACAGCGAGGCCTTGGTCAGGCCGACCTCCTCGCTCGACGACACCACCTGCGGCAGCATCTGCTCGGGGATGTCGAACAGCCGCAGCAAATCCTGGTCCCAGCGCAGCAGGTGTATATTGAACAGCAACGTGCGCGAGGCGTTGCTGACGTCCGTCACGTGGCGCCCGGTCAGCTTGTAGACCAGCCAGCTGTCGACGGTGCCGAACGCCAGCGCGCCCTGGCGCGCCCGCTCGCGCGCGCCGGGCACGTGGTCGAGCAGCCATTTGAGCTTGGTGGCGGAGAAGTAGGAATCGAGTTCGAGGCCGGTGATGTCGGCGATCAGTTTGGCCTTGCCGTCGGCGCGCAGCGCGTCGCAGGTGTCGGCGGTGCGGCGGTCCTGCCAGACGATGGCCGGCGCGATCGGCTCGCCCGTCTTGCGGTCCCATACCACGGTGGTCTCGCGCTGGTTGGCGATGCCGATGGCGTGGATCTGGCGGCTATCGACATGATTGTCCTGCAAGACCTTGCGGGCCACGGCGAGCTGGCTGTTCCAGATATCGTTCGGGTCGTGCTCGACCCAGCCGGGATGCGGGAAGTGCTGGGGATATTCGGCCGCCGCGCCGCCGCAAATGTGGCCCTGGCGGTCGAACAGGATGGCGCGCGAACTGGTGGTGCCTTGATCCAAGGCCAGTATGTAGGTTTTCATCGGCACGCCCCCGGGGTCGACGCGGTATGCGCGTCGGTCCCGCGGCAGCCGCGAATCTGTATTTATTCAATACGTTATATAAGTTGAAGCAAGCCGATAGGCCGGATTTTGTTACGGCGCGGGCGGACCCGCGCTATGACAGCCATTCCTCTAGGCGCTGGATTACTCCAGCGCTCAAGCTTCCTACCCGCACGCTCCGCGAGCAGCATCATCGCGTGCCTATTTGGAATTGCACCAGGTGGAGGTTACCGCGTTTCACCGTAACTTAATACGCTCGTCTCTGTGGCCCTATTCCTCGCCTTATACCTTGGGCTTGCGCTTGCGGCTTTCGGCGGACGGCCGTTAACCGTCACCCCGCTCTATGGAGTCCGGACCTTCCTCCCGCCAGGCATTACGCGCTGGCCAGCGGCTGTCTGGCTTGCTTCAGGCGTCATTGTAGTGCACGCCCATCGGGAAAACCGGAATAATGTCTTATCATGCAAGGTCTCCAGCGCGACACGCCGGCAACGTCGTTTTATCCGCACATAACCCATCGCATGAAACTGTACGAAACCCTCGCCGCC
>JBDSKP010000040.1:0-2539 GCA_039916925.1 Duganella sp. | reverse complement strand
GCGTCGATCCACCATTGCGGGTAGTTCCACTTGGCCAGCGGCTGCAGCAGCGCCGTCTCCAGCAGCGCCTTGCGCTCGCGCAGGAAGCGGCGCAGCACCGCGTTGACCATGTTCTTGGCGCGCGCGGTGTCCGGATGGGCATCGGCCGCCGTCACGGTCTGGTCGACCACGGTGAATTCCTCGTACGGCCGGACCGCGTCGGGCGCCGTCATCAGCGCCAGCGCGCAGGCCAGCAGCGCGCCCACCAGCGGGTCCGGCGCCTTGGGCGCCATCAGCGCGATCAAGGTCTCGCTCAGGCCCAGCTGGCGCATGCAGCGGTAGGCGATGTCCTGCATGGCGCCGCGCGCCTGCGGCGTCAGCTCCAACTTCCCCCACACCTGCGCCAGCGCCTGCGGCAGATTGGTGCCGGTGCGGACCTGGGCCACCGCGTGGGCCGCGCCGATCAGGCTGAAGGCGAGCGAATCGGGCTTCAAGCCGGTCTGGAAGCTGGTCTGCAGCGCCGGTTTCAGGTCACGGGCATGGCTGGCGCGCAGCTTGGGCGCTGCCGCCTTGGCGGGTGACTTCAGTGAGAGCGTCGGGCGCTGCTTGTTCATATGCTAATTCCAGAGAGCGGCCGGCAGCCGTGATCGCGCAGTATACAGTAGTGCCACTGGGGCGCATATGACAAGTCGCCCACAAGAATGTAAAAGTCGGTTAGCCGCCGCCGCCCGCCCGTCGCGGTGCCCCGGCGCCGGAGTGCTCGAGTACCCTCACCGGCGCCCGGCAAACCAGTATAATGGACCCTGTTTGGCCGGTGCCAGAGCGCCGGCCGTTTTCGCTTTCAGATGATTTTTTTAGCGCGGCCCGACCGCCATTTCGCTCATGCTCGCCCAACAAAAACAAGATATCACCGCCCTGTTCCAGGCCGCCCTCGCACCGATCCTGGCCGGCACCGACGTCAATGCCAACGTCGTGCTGGAGCGCCCGCGCGACCCGTCGCACGGTGACGTGGCCTGCAACATCGCCATGCAACTGGCCAAGCAGCTCAAAATGAACCCGCGCGAACTGGCCACCAGGGTGGTCGAGGCGCTGCTGGCCAATCCGGCCGGCAAGGGTCTGGTGGAGTCGGCCGACATCGCCGGCCCCGGCTTCATCAACCTGCGCGTGAGCGCGGCCGCCAGGCAGGCCGTGGTCAAGGCCGTGCTGGCGCAGGGCGCCGCCTACGGCAGCAGCGACGCCGGCAGCGGCAAGAGCGTGATCATCGAATTCGTCTCGGCCAACCCGACCGGCCCGCTGCACGTGGGCCACGGCCGCCAGGCCGCGCTGGGCGACGCGCTGTCGTCGCTGTTCGGCTCCCAGGGCTACGCGGTCACCCGCGAGTTCTATTACAACGACGCCGGCGTGCAGATCCAGACGCTGGCCAATTCGGTGCAGGCGCGCCTGCGCGGCTTCAAGCCGGGCGACGCCCAATGGCCCGAATCGGCCTACAACGGCGACTACATCGCCGACATCGCCGAGGACTTCAAGGCCAAAAAGACCGTGTCGGCCTCCGACGGCGCGCCGGCCACCGCCTCCGGCGACATCGACGACATCGACTCGATCCGCGCCTTCGCCGTGACCTACCTGCGCAACGAGCAGGACATCGACCTGCGGGCCTTCGGCGTCAAGTTCGACAACTACTACCTCGAATCGTCGCTGTACGCCGACGGCAAGGTCGACGCCGCCGTCGACATGCTCAACAAATCGGGCAAGACGTACGAGGAGGAAGGCGCGCTGTGGCTGCGCACCGAGGACTACGGCGACGACAAGAACCGCGTCATGCGCAAGAAGGACGGCACCTACACCTACTTCGTGCCGGACGTGGCCTACCACATCGTCAAGTTCCAGCGCGGCTTCGGCCAGGCGATCAACGTCCAGGGCTCCGACCACCACGGCACCATCGCGCGCGTGCGCGCCGGCCTGCAGGCGGTCGGCCTGGGCATCCCGCAGGACTTCCCCGACTACGTGCTGCACAAGATGGTCACCGTGATGAAGGGCGGCGAGGAGGTCAAGATCTCCAAGCGCGCCGGCTCCTACGTCACCGTGCGCGACCTGATCGAATGGTCCGGCGGCGGCGACATCACCAAGGGCCGCGACGCCGTGCGCTTCTTCCTCATCTCGCGCAAGGCCGACACCGAATTCGTGTTCGACGTCGACGTCGCGCTCAAGACCTCGGACGAGAATCCGGTGTATTACGTGCAGTACGCGCACGCGCGCATCTGCCGCATGCTGGAACAATGGACCGGCGACGTCGCCGCGCTGGCCGACGTCGATCTGTCGCCGCTGACCGCGCCGACCGAGGCCACCCTGCTGGCCACGCTGGCCGCGTATCCGGAGACGCTGGCGCGCGCGCAGACCGAGCTGGGTCCGCACCAGATCGCGTTCTACCTGCGCGACCTGGCCGCCAACCTGCACAGCTTTTACTTCGCCGAGCGCGTACTGGTCGACGATGTGGCGCTCAAGACCGCGCGTCTGGCCCTGATGGTGGCCACCCGCCAAGTGCTGCGCAATGGCCTGGCCT
>JBDSKP010000039.1:0-3724 GCA_039916925.1 Duganella sp. | reverse complement strand
GCACACCGGGCGTCGATACAGCCTACGTCGCGGCGTTCGAAAACCTGCGCATGACCGATGTGGAATCGGTCGGCGGCAAGAACGCTTCGCTCGGTGAAATGATCAGCCAGCTCGCCGGCGCCGGCGTGCGCGTGCCGGGTGGCTTTGCCACCACGGCCCAGGCCTTCCGCGACTTCCTCGATCACGCCGTCGACGAAGGTGGCACGGGTGGCACGAAGAGTGCCTCGCTCGGCGACCGCATCGCCACCCGCCTGGAGAACCTGAACATCGACGAAGTGCGCTCGCTGGCGCAAGCGGGCGCCGAGATCCGTCAATGGATCGTCGAAACCCCGTTCCAGCCACGCCTGCAGGCGGAGATCGAAACGTTCTACGACAAACTGGTCGCCGATTCGAGCACCGAAATGTCGTTCGCCGTGCGCTCGTCGGCCACCGCCGAGGATTTGCCGGACGCCTCGTTCGCCGGCCAGCAGGAGACCTTCCTCAACGTCGTCGGCATCGAAAACGTGCTGGACGCGATGAAGCACGTCTTCGCCTCGCTGTACAACGACCGCGCGATCTCGTACCGCGTCCACAAGGGCTTCACCCACGCCGAAGTCGCGTTGTCGGCCGGCGTGCAGCGCATGGTCCGTTCCGACCTGGGCGCGGCCGGCGTGATGTTCACCATCGACACCGAGTCCGGCTTCAAGGACGTGGTCTTCGTCACCTCCAGCTACGGCCTGGGCGAGACGGTGGTGCAGGGCGCGGTCAATCCGGACGAATTCTACGTCCACAAACCGATGCTGGAAAAAGGCAAATCGCCTGTCATCCGCCGCAACATCGGCTCCAAGCTGCTGAAGATGGAGTTCACCAACGAAGCCAAGGCCGGCCGTTCGGTCAAGACCGTCGACGTGCCGGTTGAAATGCGCAACCGCTACTCGCTGAACGACACCGAAGTGGTGGAGCTGGCCAAGTACGCCGTCATCATCGAAAACCACTACGGCCGTCCGATGGACATCGAGTGGGGCAAGGATGGCCGCGACGGCAAACTGTACATCCTGCAGGCGCGTCCCGAGACCGTCAAGTCGCAGCAGAAGGCGACTGACGTGCAGCAGCGCTTCAAACTGAAATCGAGCGGCACCGTGCTGACCTCCGGCCGCGCGATCGGCCAGAAGATCGGCGCCGGTCCCGTGCGCGTGATCCACGACCCGGCCGACATGGAACGCGTGCAGCCGGGCGACGTGCTGGTGGCCGACATGACCGACCCTAACTGGGAACCGGTCATGAAGCGCGCCTCGGCGATCGTCACCAACCGCGGCGGCCGCACCTGCCACGCGGCGATCATCGCCCGCGAACTTGGCGTGCCTGCGGTCGTCGGCTGCGGCGACGCCACCGACATCCTGAAAGACGGCACTTTCGTCACCGTGTCCTGCGCCGAGGGCGACGAGGGCAAGATCTACGACGGCCTGCTGGAGACGGAAGTGTCGGAAGTGGCGCGCGGCGAGCTGCCGAAGCTGCCGACCAAGATCATGCTCAACGTCGGCAATCCGCAGCTGGCGTTCGACTTCCAGTCGGTGCCGAATGCCGGCGTCGGTCTGGCGCGTCTCGAGTTCATCATCAACAACAACATCGGCGTCCACCCGAAAGCGATCCTGGAATACCCGAACATCGATGCGGACCTGAAGAAAGCGGTGGAGTCGGTCGCGCGCGGCCACGCCTCGCCGAAGGCCTTCTACGTCGACAAGCTGGCCGAGGGTATCGCCACCATCGCCGCCGCCTTCTGGCCGAAACCGGTGATCGTGCGCCTGTCCGACTTCAAGTCGAACGAGTACAAAAAGCTGATCGGCGGTTCGCGCTACGAGCCGGACGAGGAAAACCCGATGCTGGGCTTCCGCGGCGCGGCGCGTTACCTGGCCGAGGACTTCGCGGGCGCGTTCGAGATGGAATGCCAGGCGATGAAGCGCGTGCGTAACGACATGGGCCTGACCAACGTCGAGATCATGGTGCCGTTCGTGCGTACGCTGGGCCAGGCCGAGAAGGTCGTCAACCTGCTGGCCAAGAACGGCCTGGTGCGCGGCGAAAACGAACTGCGTCTGATCATGATGTGCGAAGTGCCGTCGAACGCGATCCTCGCCGATCAATTCCTGGAGCACTTCGACGGCTTCTCGATCGGTTCCAACGATCTGACGCAGCTGACGCTGGGCCTGGACCGCGACTCCGGCATGGCGCTGCTGGCTGCCGACTTCGACGAGCGCGATCCGGCCGTCAAGGCGCTGCTGTCGCTGGCGATCAAGGCTTGCCGCGCGCAGGGCAAGTACATCGGCATTTGTGGCCAGGGTCCTTCCGACCACCCGGACTTCGCGGTCTGGCTGATGGAGCAGGGCATCGAGTCGATGTCGCTGAACCCGGATTCGGTGATCGACACGTGGCAGAAACTGGCCGCGCTGCAGAAGTAAAGCGTTTGAAATAATAAAGTTTGACGCAAGCGCAAAATGGTATAGACTGGAGTTGTCGAATTTAGTTGCAAAAAACTCTATCAATACCATCTGTCTTGCTGCAAAAACCCTCGTGTCCCGGTCCGGGAAGCGGGGGTTTTTGCATTTTTCAACCGTCGCACCAAGGGAGAACATCATGGCTGAATGGAGTTACTGGCTGGTCGCCGCCGGCGCGCTCGTCATCGTCGAGCTGTTCATCGGCACCTTCTACCTGCTGATGATCGCCATCGGGCTTGGCGCCGGCGCGCTGGCCGCGCTGCTGGGGCTCGGCCCGGCGTTGCAGACGCTGGTGGCCGCGCTGGTGGGCGTCGGCGCCACCGTCGCGCTGCGCCGCAGCCGTTTCGGCAAGCTTGGAAGCGGCGTGCGGGCCGAGCGCGATCCCAACGTGAACATGGATATCGGCCAGACGGTCAACGTGCCGGCCTGGCAGGACGGCTCGGCGCGCGTGATGTATCGCGGCGCCTTGTGGGACGTGGAGCTCGATCGCAGCGCGTCGGGGCCGAACCCCGCGCCGGGCCAGTACCGGATATGCGAAGTGCGTGGCAGCCGCCTGATCGTAGCCGGCTAAGATTAATCAACTGGAGAGTGTAGATGGATATCAGTTTTGGTAACGTAAGTCTGGTGTTGTTCGTCCTGGCGTTGGTGTTTGTGTTCAAGACCATCAACGTGGTGCCGCAGCAGCACGCGTGGGTGGTCGAGCGGCTCGGTAAATATCACGCGACCCTGGGCCCTGGCCTCAACATCGTGATCCCGTTCGTCGACCGCATCGCCTACAAGCACGTGCTCAAGGAGATCCCGCTGGACGTGCCGCCCCAGGTCTGCATCACCAAGGACAACACGCAGCTGCAGGTCGACGGCATCCTGTACTTCCAGATCACCGACGCCATGCGGGCGTCGTACGGATCGTCGAACTACATCGCCGCCATCACGCAACTGGCGCAGACCACGCTGCGCTCGGTGATCGGCCGCATGGAGCTCGACAAGACCTTCGAGGAGCGCGACCACATCAACACCACCGTGGTCAACGCGATCGACGAATCGGCCGCCAACTGGGGAGTGAAGGTGCTGCGCTATGAGATCAAGGACCTGACACCGCCGAAGGAGATCCTGCACGCGATGCAGGCGCAGATCACCGCCGAACGCGAAAAGCGGGCCCTGATCGCCGCCTCGGAAGGCCGCAAGCAGGAGCAGATCAACATCGCGACCGGGGAGCGCGAAGCGTATATCGCTCGCTCCGAGGGGCAGCGTCAGGC
>JBDSKP010000038.1:0-2260 GCA_039916925.1 Duganella sp. | reverse complement strand
CCTGCAGCTCGGGCCAAAGATTCATCTGTTGCGGCGCATCGGCCATCGCGCGGCGCAGATGTTCGGAAGGGCCGCCGTCGTTGGACGGGAAATAATCGGCCGTGATGATGAAGGGCGAAATTTTCTTCATGCTGCAGCGCAGCCGCGACAAGTCGGCGTAGCGGATTTGCCTCAGCCGCCGCAAATCGATCAGCCGCTGCGCGTTGCGCAGGCCGATGCCGGGGATGCGCGCGATCATGTGCGGCTCCGCGCGGTTCAGGTCCATCGGAAAATGCTCGCGGTGCTCCAGCGCCCATGCCAGCTTGGGATCGATGTCGAGCGCCAGGTTGCCGGTCGCCGGCAGCAGCTCCTTGACCTGGAAGCCATAACTGCGCAGCAGGAAATCGGCTTGGTACAGACGGTGCTCGCGCAGCATCGGCGGCGGCGCCAGCGGCACGCTTTTCGGACTTTGCGGAATCGGGCTGAAAGCCGAGTAGTACACCCGTTTGAGCTTGTAGCTGCCGTACAGGGTCTCGGCCGTGGTCAGTATCTGCTGGTCGTCGCTGGCGTCGGCGCCGACGATCATCTGCGTGCTTTGCCCAGCCGGCGCAAAGCGCGGCGATTTAGGCTCCTCGGCCTTTTCATCGAGCTTGCGGCGGATGGAACCCATCGCCAGCTTGATCGTGTGGACGCTTTTTTCCGGCGCCAGCTTCTGCACGCTATCCTGCGTGGGCAGCTCGATATTGACGCTCAACCGGTCGGCATAGCGGCCGGCGGCGGCGATCAGCGCCGGATCGGCGTCGGGGATCGTCTTCAAATGGATATAGCCGCGAAACTGGTGCACCTCGCGCAGCTCGCGCGCCACCTGCACCAGCTGCTCCATCGTGTAGTCGGCCGACTGGATGATACCGGAGCTGAGAAACAGCCCGTCGATGTAATTGCGGAGATAGAAATCGGTGGTCAATTTGACCACTTCAGCCACCGTGAAGCGGGCGCGCGGCACGTTCGAGGTGCGGCGGTTGACGCAGTACTGGCAGTCGTACAGGCAGTAGTTGGTCAGCAGGACCTTCAGCAGGGAGACGCAGCGCCCGTCGGGGGTGTAGCTGTGGCAGATGCCCATGCCGGTGGTGGCGCCGAAACCGTCCTTGCCGATCGAATGGCGCTTGGGCGCGCCGCTGCTGGCGCAGGACGCGTCGTACTTGGCTGCATCCGCCAGGATCTCCAGCTTGTCCGTCAACTCCATGGTCGCCTCAATCCGTGATAACTGTATAAAAACACAGTATATCAATGATTTTCGTCAAACGGGAGTTGTGCGCGTGGTTGTCCGCTCTTTGACCCGGTATTCGCTTACGCCATGTGATTTACAAAACTATCACTTTCAGCGCCTCGACCAGCGCGGCGCATTCGGCGTCGGTGCCGATCGAGATCCGCAGGAACTGATCGATACGCGCCTGCTTGAAATGCCGCACCAGGATGGCCCGCTCGCGCAGCGCCGCCGCAATGCCCGCGCCGTCATGCCCCGGATGACGCGCGAAGATGAAGTTCGCCTGCGATGGCAGCACCTCGAAGCCCAGTTCCAGCATGCGCGCGGTCAGCCACGCACGGGTGGCGATGATGGCTTTCGCCGTCTGCTCCATATGCGCCGCGTCCTCGATCGCCGCCACCGCCCCGGCCTGCGCCACCTGGCCGAGCGGATAGCAGTTGAAAGAGTTCTTCACCCGCTCCAACCCGGCGATCAGATCCGGATGGCCGACCGCGAAACCGACCCGCAGACCGGCCAGCGAACGAGATTTGGACAGCGTTTGCACCACCAGCAGATTATCGTAGCGGTCCAGCAGCGCGATGGCGCTGTCGGCGCCGAAGTCCACATAAGCCTCGTCGACGACGACCACCTGGTCGGGATGCGCGGCCAGCAGTGCCTCTATTTGACTCAGTGGCAGCGCGATGCCCGTGGGCGCGTTCGGATTGGCGATGATGATCGCGCCGCTCGGCTGTGCGTAGTCGGCCACGTCGATCTCGAAACGGGCGTTCAACGGCACCTGGCGCGCCTCGATGCCATACAGGCTGCAGTAGGTCGGATAGAAGCTGTAGCTGATATCTGGGCAAAGCAGCGGTTTTTCGTGCTTGAGCAGGGCGTGGAAGGTATGCGCCAGCACCTCGTCGGAGCTGTTGCCAACAAAGAAGTGGTTGCGCTGCAGGCCGTGGCGCGCAGCCAGCGCATCCTTCAGCGCGTTGCCGGACGGATCGGGATACAGCCGCAGCGTGTCGCCCGCGGCCTCGC
>JBDSKP010000037.1:0-2012 GCA_039916925.1 Duganella sp. | reverse complement strand
CTTCTCGGTTTAAATATGACAAAGCAGAACAAAATAGCGGAGAAAATCGAATGACTACCACAGTGACCGTGCAGCTGCCCACCGACACCCTGCTCCAACTGATAGAAAAGCTGCGCCGCCGTGGCGGCCCGCAAGACATCTCGGAAGCCATGACGAAGGCCGTCGAATGCTGGCTGGAAGACCCGGCCAGATTCGCGCCGGGCGCGGCCCCTGAGGACCTGCACGGCTATCAATGGAAATCGCTGTTCCTTCCCGAAGGCACCGTGTTGAAATCGTGGAGCTACGGCGAAAACAACTACGCGCGCGTGGAAGGCGATCAGATCATCCGCAATGGCCGCGCGGTGTCGCCGAACCAGTTCGAAGCAACTTCGGCTGTTGGTCGCTCGAGGTCGTTATCACACCACGAAGTGCAGCGCCAATGCGATCACCGCCGGCACCGTCTGGATCAGCAAGATGCTGCGCTTGACCGTCAAACCGCCCCACACGCCGGCCACGGCCACGCAGCACAGGCCGAACACCGTGAAGGCCGATGCGATCGCCGGGTTCGGATGGACGAAACCGACCACTAGCGCGGCAACCAGAAAACCGTTGTAGCAACCCTGGTTCGACATGGCCGGCCGGACGATGTCGGCCTTTTCCTTGCTCAGACCGAAGACCTTGCGCCCGCGCGTCTCGAACAGCGCCGTCTCCAGCAGGACGATATAGATGTGTATCAGTGCCACGACGCCGGTGACGATCTGGGCCAGTAAAAGCATGGTCGCTCCTTTTTATAGTCGAGCGCTGATTATCACCGAGGCGGGGCCGGCCTGGGCATAATTTTGTCGCAACTGTTATAGTTCCGGCTCACGGCTCCGGCGGGGACGACCTTGCCGCAACACTGGAGTAGTCATGACCTGGATCATCCTCATCATCGCCGGCCTGCTGGAAGTCACCTGGGCGGTGGGACTCAAATACACGCACGGCTTCACCAGGCTGATACCGACGTTGTGGACCGTGGCCGCGATGCTCGGCAGCATAGGGATGCTCGGTCTGGCGTTGCGCACGCTGCCGCTGGGCACGGCCTACGCGATCTGGACCGGCATCGGCACGGTCGGCACGGTGATCTACGGCATCGTCGCGTTGGACGAGCCGGCCAGCGCGGTGCGGCTGGCGTGCATCGCCATGATCGTCGGCGGCATCGTCGGACTCAAACTCAGCAACGCATAATCGGCAGCGTCAGAAGCTCGGATTGGCGCGGGTGAGGTAGTACCACTCGCTGTTGGCGCCGGCCGCGCTGTCGGGGAACAGGATGCGGCCGTCGAACTCGGCCAGCACCGGCGTGCCGTCGGCGCGCGTGCCGATTTGCTCGTCCTTGCGGACCGGGTCAAAGCTCGACCACGCGCGGGTGAAGGTATCGTCGGCGCTGACCTTGTCGTAGACGGCGACCATGCTCAGCGCCTCCATCGCCTCGTCGGCGATCGGCTGTGGCGCGGGCGCGTCGATCAGGCCGAGGAAGGCCAGCGTGTTCATGATGGCGCGGTAGGCGACTTCGGGCGCTTGCGGATCGGTGTGCTCGCCGCATTCGAGCGTGAGCGCGTAGCCGCCGGTGCTGCGCATGTATTCGGTGGTGCCCATGCCGTAGCGCAGCACGGTTTCGAGTTGGCTGTCGCCGCGCAGGCGGCGCTGCACGCCGGCGCCGTAGGTGCGCAGCCAGCCGTCGACGAAGCGGCGCACGCCGAGGCGGCGCGCCATCGCGCGTTCCTGCCGCTCGTGCTTGAACGGTTCGAGCGGGCCGTCGTTGTCGCGCGGGCCGACCATGACGAACGGTTCGCCGGCGGCTTTGAACGAGTGCAGGTCGAGCAGCACGTCGTGCCGGGCCAGCAGCGGGCACAGCCAGTTGGCGACGCGGTCCTCGAAATCCTGCGGGTGTTCGTTGGGGAATAAATTGCGGTTCAGATTGCGTTCGCCGAAGCGTTCGCCTTTGGCGTAGGCCAGCGGGTTAGCGATCGGCACCAAGGTGACGCCGCCATTGC
>JBDSKP010000036.1:0-7575 GCA_039916925.1 Duganella sp. | reverse complement strand
GTTGCCTCCCATGCGCAGGTTGGGCGCGCTGCCGGCATTGTTGCCCATCTGCACCGTTGTGCCGGCAGCGATCGCCACCGCGCCGCCGGTCTTGGCCAGCGTCAGGGTGGCAACGTCGCCTTGACCGTCGATCACGGTTTTACCGGTGTAGGTGTTGGATTGATTGCCGGCAAGGATGATGTTGGTCGCGGCCGGGGATCCCCCGTTCCACGAGGTGAAGCGGCTCATGGCGAAATCGCCGGGACCGGAGATGACGCCGGAAAGCGTGTTGGTGCCACCGTTATAGCTACTGATCGTGCTGTTGGCGCCGGTGCTGTCGCCAAGAATGACGCCGGTCGTGTTATTGAGCTGGATATTACCGGTGAGCGTGTTGTTGCCTTCCAGGCGGATGGCGCCGAGGACGGCGTCGGAGCCGCTCAGATTGTGATGCCAGCCGGCGCCATTCTGGACGATGATGTTATTGGAGAAGGTGCCGCCGTTGAAGCCGACGGAGGCCCTGTCCTGCACCTCGATCGTGGCGGAGCCAAGCTCCGATTGCTGGGTCGTGTTCCACAATATGGAGCGGTTGAGCTGGAAGGTGCCGCTGAAGCCGCTGTTGTTCCCGGTGATATTGTAATTGCTTGTACTTAACGCTGTCGTGGCGTTCTGACCTTGCAGGCGTACGGTGCCGGCCCCGCTGATCGCATTGGCAATCGTCTGGACCCCACCGCTGTTGGCATTGTTCCAGATCAGGGTGGCGCCGCTGGCCACGTTCACGGCGGACGCGGCGTCAATCCCCTGCGCGGTGCCGCCAGTGCCGATCTGCAGCGTGCCGCCGTTGACGGTGGTCGCCCCGGTGTAGGTGTTGACGCTGCCGGCATCGAGCGTCGTCGCGCCGGCGCCGGTCTTGGTCAGTCCGCCGGCGCCCGATATCACGCCGCTCAGCGTGCCGGCGCCGCTGGCGTTGATGGTCAGCAGGCCACCATTGGTATTGATCGCGCCGCTGCCGCTGATGCCGCCGCCGGCGGCGTTCAGCACGGTACTCAACGTCCCCGCGCTCGAGCTGATGCCGCCGTTCAGCGCGATGGCGCCCGCCGCATTCATCGTCAGCGTCGCATTGCCGCCCGCGGTCTTGCTGATCGTGGCGCCCGCGTTCTGGGTGATATTGCCCGTGCCCGCCCCCGCGCTGGCGGTATTGATGGTGACACTGGTGCCCGCATTGAGATTGGCATTGAGGTTGGTGACACCAATCTGGGCCGTGTTGGTGGTCGGCGTCCAGACGCCTGCGGCGACCGTGTCATTGGTGTTGGCGGCGCCGGCCACGATCGTGACGTCCGTGGGGTCGAGCAGCCAGCGGCCAGCCTGTCCCAGCGGCGACGACGCATCCACGCGCCCGAACGCTTGCAGGTTGTTGTGGCTGGAGGTTTCCACGAAACCGCCGTCTCCGCCGTTCAGTCCGCCTTTGGCGTCGATGGTGCCGTGGAAGCCGGTGTAATCCTGCGACCACAGGATGACCTTGCCGCCTTGGCCCGTTTGCGTGGCGGAAGCGTCGATGGCGGCCGCGCCGTCCATATGGACGGCGCTGGCGTTGTGCTCCGGCCCCTTGCCCTGGTAGTTGCCGCCGACCAGCACGGTGCCGCCGCCATCCTTGCCCGTGGCAAGGGTGCGGCTGCTGGCGAACAGGCCCACGCGATCGCCGAGCAGGGCGATGTTGCCGCCACCGCCCTGGTTGTTCGATACGTCGATGAGCCCTTCCTGCCGGGTTTCACCCAGTTGATCGGCCTGGATCGCGCTCAAGGTAGCGCTACCGCCGTGGTTGGCGATGATGCGCCCCTGGTTGGTCACTTGCGTCGCCAGGCCGCTGGCGGCGGCGGCGGAAAGATACACGCGTCCGTCGGGTGCGCTGATCAGGCCGTCCGTCGTGTTGGCGACGGCGGCGTTGACGGTGGCCGGGTCCAGTTCGACGGTGATGAGGCCGCTGCTCGACACGGGCAGGCGCACGGTATTGCCGGCGGCGAGGATGGCGCTGCCGTTGGGAGTGCTGATGCTGCCGGCGTTGGTCACCTTGGCGCCGATGAGCGCGATGTAGCCGCCGGGGGCGGCGTTGAGGCTGCCGGCATTGGTGACGCTGCCGGTGGCGGCGCCTCGCACGAAGCGGTTGTTGCCCGCCATGAAGTCGGCATCGGAGATGTTATTCGTCGACGCGATCAGCCCGCCGGCATCGGCGCGCGAGCCGGCGCCGAAGACGATGCCGCTGGGGTTGACGATATACACCTGCCCGTTGGCGCCGAGCTGGCCGTATATCTGCGTCGGGTCGTTCGACAGCACGCGATTGAGCACGCTCGCGCTGGCGTTGGGCTGCACGAAATTGACCTTCGCCTGGGAGCCGATGTCGAAGCTGTTCCAGTTGATCACGGCTTGTTGGGTCGCCTGGGTGATCGTCAGCTGGTTGCCCGCCGGCTGGCCGATATTGGCGCCGCCGGCAACAACGACACCGCCCTGGGGCAGGGTCGTCGGGGCAGGCGGACTCGCGGCCGCACCCGACATATAGAACATGCCCGCGACACCACACGCGCCGGCGAGGACCACAGTGCGATTGAGCCCGCCGCCACGCTTGCCGCGCGTACGCGCACGTTCGTGACCGACAACCCAGCACTTGCGCGTCTCGCTCCAGATCAAACTGTAGATCTTGTTCATGTTTTTTCCCTATTAACCAAAGCCAATCGCCTGTTAATGCAATCCAAAATCACCACGACAACGTCAGCGAAACCCACAACCGGTCACGGCTCTTCAGCCCTTCGGCATCCTCCCCGCTGGCGGACAAGCCCCTGTTGGTCCCTATTTGATGGGCGTACACCACCGAGCCAACCAACGATTTATGGGAAAAAGCCAGGCCGGCGCCAGCGCCTTGCAGCGTGTATTCGAGGGGAATGCTGTCGATGGCCCAAGGCCGGCGGTAGCGGCGAATGCGTCCGATGTCGTAGAAGGAAAAAGCGCGCAGCCAGTCGGTGGGCCGGTAGCCGATTTCAGCATTGGCGAGATAACCGTCGTCGCCCAGCGCTTCGGACGACCCGTACGCGCGCATGCCGGCCGGCCCGCCCAGCGCGAACTTCTCGCTCTGGTCGAGGTTTTTGTTGGCGAACTGCCCTTTGGTCTCCAGCCGGGCATCGAGCTTGCCATTGGGACCGAACAAGGCGCTCCAGCCGCCGCCCCACTCGAGTTTCGCGAAATTACCATCCGTTCTGGCGCTGATGCGGTCCTGCTCCCTGGCGGAAGGAAGCGCGGAAAGATCAACCCTTCCCAGCACCGCCGCCGCGTTGAAGTGCAGCGACTGGGACGGCGTCAGGTAATAGTTGACGTCCGCCCTGGCCTGCACGCTGCTGATATTTTTATTGCCGGTGATCGCGTCGTTTCGCAGACGATCGACTTGATGCCGGTACGAGTAATCCAGATAGCCGATCCAGACCCACGAGTTATCGATCAGCAACGGACGGCTAAGGCTGGAACCCAGTTGCGTCGATTTGCCCTTCGCCCCGGAAGACGATGCCTCGTAGTCGATATGGGAGCCGGACAACGCCAGGCGCGAGCCGATACCCACCAATGGGAATTCATAAGCGAAGCGCCCGAAATCCATGCCCTTGGACGTGATGCCAAGCAGATCGAGCCGGTCGCCCGCGAGCATGCGCCCCGGAATGGCCGCGCCCACCGTGTAGCGGTTGCGGCCGTACGTTCGCGAGCCGTTGTTGTCGTACTGCGCCAGCATCCCCAGCGGCAGCACGGGCTTGGCACTGACCAGCACCTTCATGTCGACATGCGTCGCATCGACAGGCACAAGCGTGGCACGCACGTCCACGTCGCCCAGGAATATCCGGCGCTTGATGCGGCCGTCGAGGCGGTCCAAATCGAGCACGCCGCCCTCGGCGACATCGGTTTTGGCGCTGGCGAGTATGTCGTCGAGCAAGGCCTGGTCGACACCGCCCTCGCCCTCCCGCTCGACAATCACGGCGCGCACGACGATTTCATCGACGCGCGCCCGCAAAACACTGCCGCCGTCCGCTTCGCTTTTTGGATCGGCCAGCAGCTCGACGCGCGTCATACGCCCGTGCTGGCGATACAAATCCCATATCTGGCCGCGGACGGTTTCGAGCGCCCTGCCGGAAATGTGGCGCTTGCCCACGAACTGCTGCAATAACGCTTCGATTTCCCTGGAAAACAAGGGCGCCTGCAAGTCCACGCGCGTGATGGCCGACGGCAGGTCCAGGTCGGCCGTGGTGGGCGCGGCCTCCACCGGGACTTGCTCCGGCATCTTTTTCAGCAGCGGATCTTCACGCCGCAGGGATGGAAGGCCTTGTTGTTCGGGATTGGGGACGATGACCGTGGGGGCCTGTGGCGTAGCGGCCAAGGCCCCGGTCGAAATCTGGCACAGGGTCAATGCGACAGCCAGCGTCACCCCAAGTTTGGGCAGACTGTGCGCACAATGAACGTGGCTATGGTTATTGACACGATTGGAACTTTGCACCGTTACCTCTTCTTATTTGCGATATGGGGGAAATACGCGCTCCCTCGCTGCCGCTGGCGTCGAGGTGGTACGGCGGACACTCGGTGTCGGATAACCGAGATTGCTTGATCGGGTACAACGGGGAAAATTGGGCGCGCCAATGTGCGAGCACAGTGTGCTGTCGGGAAAGGGTCGTGTGATTGCGTCGACACTTCCCGCGGGACCGTTACCGGCGGCTGTGGAAGTGGGTAGCCGCCGGCTGGCGGTCTCGATGGACTGCCAATCAACGCCATGCCCGACAGTCGCAAACAGGACGACGGCCGGGAGAACTGCACGGACGGATACGAAGCGAGGTCGAAGGTATCGTAAGCGGCATACACTAAATTGCTAAGGAGAAGTTAGGCCAATTATATGGCGCGGCTTTATCCTCTAAGAAACAATTTAGTGAAATTACATATTTTAAATGGGAAATGTTGAAAATTTACAACCATGAAACCAGATTCAGGTTGCCGGGCATGGTGCGGCGCGGTCGCTGCCCCCTAGACAACAACGGCCGGGGGGAAGCCGGCCGCTGCGCCCCGCTAGTTGTTCAGAGGGCAAACGGGTATGAACTTTTACGGCGACGCATCAGAATGACCAAGCCCAGGCCTAAGCCCAGCATCAACCATGCCGACGGCTCCGGGACCGGCGAGATCGGTGTCGGCAGCGGGGAACTCTGCAATGGTGTGCCGACAGTAGCTACGGTATCGAAGATACGCGTGGTCACGGTACCCGCCGTGTTCGTGGTCGGAGGCAGCCAGTACAGTTGAACCAAAGCGCCCGTCAGCGTATCACCACTGCCCAACAAGGTCGTCTTGTCGGCGCCATACATTGCCACAGTCAACGTCGAGAGCGAGCGGTTAATCGCCGACCCCGGCGCGCCGTCGAAGTCGACGTTGAAACCGATCTTGCCTCCGAAACTGACCGAGTGAAACAGTTCGGAGCCACTATTCAGATTATCCAGCGTATAACCCGTGGCCAGGGACCCGGAAACACCACCTGCGCTCTCGGCGCCGCCGACAGCATCGAAGCCGACGAAGTCGTACAGGCGGGCTGTCGTCAGCGCGCTCCTGGCATCCGACGGGTTGAATAACAAGTCCATCCAGCCGTTGGTGCCAAACGAACTCGTATCGATCTCCACTCGCAATGTATCAGCCGAGACCGCGCCGGCAAATGCCGTCAGTATCGCCGCCAGGAAGACGCGACAAATCTTGTTGCACAATTTATTGGTAATCATGATGAGGTCCTGTCAAAAGTTGGTTTCCATAGAAATACTTAATCCCAAATGGAATTTATCATGTTAACAATATTGCCTATTCACATAACAGAGGGAGTTTTAGCGCGTTAATCGCCTGCTGGCGGCCGGTGAGTGCGGCCCAGGCGCATGCGCATGCGCAGACCTGGGCGGTTGCCATTCGTCGAGGATTTAAAGGGTTCCACTATAGATCTTCGCGGCGTAGCTGACGCTTACTTTGGCGGGGTTATCGACAATCAAAGGAATCGTCACCGAGCCATCGGGTTCCAGTTCGCCTTGAACGGTGATGTATGGCGATCCCTCATAGGTCCCGCTGGCGTTGGTGAGAACGACGCCCGCCGTCAGGTCCTTCAGTACCAAATGCAGCGGTCCCGTCAATTTAATGCTGCCCGTATTGGCGATCACAAAATTCCCGGCATATTTACCGGTGGACCTGTTGTAGGCCAATCCATAGGCGGTCGTGCGGACGTAACCGGTGACGTCTGTAAATGTCGGCTGCGGCGGGACCACGGCCAGCTTGACGGTCACCGTCTGCACGGCACTTCGAATGCCCTCGGCTTGCGCGTCGAAATCGACTATGCCATCGATAAAGCCAGTCATCGTATAGGTCCATCGGCCCTGCGCGTCGGCGACCGTACTGACCGACGACATCCATCCAGTGGTGCGATTCATCGCCGTCAACAAGACAGTGGCGCCAGGCGCGGCGGTGCCGGTCAACGGCATATCGGAGCGGTTCCATGTCGCGGCAGGCACCAGGATCGTCGGCGTCACGCCATCCGTGATCGTGACGGTGACATTCGCTGGCTGAACCACGGTGAAATTCACATCGGTGCTGGTGACGGTATGGGCGATCGTACCAGTGTGCCGCCCCTCTGAAACACCGTCGGACAGAGCTTGAACGCTGACAACCTGCGGCACGCTCCAGTTTTCAGGTGTGAAGATCAGCTCGGTGCGAGCAACGCTAAGTTGGTTGCCAGGTCCGACCGTGATCTTGACATCCGCATCAGGCGCCTGCGTCAAGGCCATCGTGTAGGTGCCGGCAATTCCCCCCTCCGTCAGCGTCAGCTCGTTGGCAGACAACGTGACGCCGGGCGTGATTCCCATGTCCGCCACGCAGATAGTGACGACACTGGTTGCCGCGTTAACACCTGCGACCACCACATAGCGGCCGTCGGAACTCAAACGTGGCGTTCCGCTGGCATTCAAACCGTTCAAAACAACAGTACGAGTCACTTTTGTCAAACGATCGTAAACCCGCAAGCTGCCCGCTATCACATAAGCAACGTAGCGTCCGTTTCCACTCACCCCGCTGTATATGGCGTGACTCTTCTCTGAGCCGCTGATCATTTCCGTCTTGGCCGCTGCGCGGTCGCGCGTGAAAATGGCCGCGAGTCCTTTCCCGGTAACAGGGACCGCCAGTTCGGAATCCGTCGAAGAGAAAGCGAAGACCTTGCCGTCGTCGCTCATCGATAAATCAGTGACGCCCAAGGCTGTGCGGTTGCCATCCGGCTTGACGTCAATTGCCTCGGTTATGCCCGTCACGCGGTCGTAGACTGAAGCATTGGGCGGAACACTTGGGGAGGTGGCACGGCCGACGTACGAAATGTAACGGCCGTCCGCGCTGATCATCATGCGCGCGCCACCGACCGGCCCAATGACAAACTGTGCCGGTATATTGGTGGTGGTTTTATTGACCCTATCGCGCACAAAAAGCTTCGACCCGCCGGTGGATGTAAAGGTCCGAAACGCGACATACCTGCCGTCCGCGCTGATTGCCGAGCCATAGGCCTGATTTGGCATGTCA
>JBDSKP010000035.1:0-2064 GCA_039916925.1 Duganella sp. | reverse complement strand
GGGTGGGGAGGGTATTCGCGGTACAGCATACGGTTATCTTACCTTCAGGATGGCGCTGTGGGGGCACTCTCGTGCGCTTGGGCCGGTTGACCCAGTATAATGTCCGGTTCATATACACTTTTAGCCGCCACGCCTGGCCGCACACCACCATGCAAGATAAATATAGTCCCGCCGACGGAGAACAAGCCGCGCAATCCCACTGGAAGGCCATCGACGCCTATAAAGCCGTCGAGCACGACCCGCGTTTCCCGAAGGGGAAGTATTACGCCTGCTCGATGCTGCCTTACCCGTCGGGCAAGCTGCACATGGGCCACGTCCGCAACTATACGATCAACGACGTGATGTACCGCTACCTGCGCATGAACGGCTACAACGTGCTGATGCCGATGGGCTGGGACGCGTTCGGCATGCCGGCGGAAAACGCGGCGATGGCCAACAACGTGCCGCCGGCGCAGTGGACTTATTCGAACATCGCCCACATGCGCGAGCAGATGGAGTCGATGGGCCTGGCGATCGACTGGTCGCGCGAGATGACCGCGTGCAAGCCGGAATACTACAAGTGGAACCAGTGGATGTTCCTGAAGATGCTCGAAAAAGGCATCATCTACAAAAAGACCGGCACCGTGAACTGGGACCCGATCGACCAGACCGTGTTGGCCAACGAGCAGGTCATCGACGGCCGCGGCTGGCGTTCGGGCGCGCTGATCGAAAAGCGCGAGATCCCGATGTACTACGCCCGCATCACCGACTACGCCGACGAGCTGCTCGAACACGTCGACAGCAAGCTGCCGGGCTGGCCGGAGCGCGTGCGCACCATGCAGACTAACTGGATCGGCAAGTCGACCGGCGTGCGCTTCGCCTTCCCGCACCAGATCAAGGACGCCGACGGCCAGTTGATCCAGGACGGCAAGATGTACGTCTTCACCACCCGTCCGGACACGATCATGGGCGTGACCTTCTGCGCCGTGGCGGCCGAGCATCCGCTGGCGATCCACGCCGCGCGGACCAATGCCGAACTGGCCGCCTTCAACGCCGAGTGCAAGCTGGGCTCCGTGATCGAGGCCGACATGGCGACGATGGAGAAGAAGGGCATGCCGACCGGCCTGTTCGTCACCCATCCGCTGACCGGCGAGCAGGTCGAGGTCTGGGTCGGCAACTACGTGCTGATCACCTACGGCGACGGCGCCGTCATGGGCGTGCCGGCACACGACGAGCGCGATTTCGCGTTCGCCAAAAAATATAACCTGCCGATCAAGCAGGTGATCAAGGCCGAGGGCCAGGAATTCTCGACCGACGCATGGCAGGAATGGTACTGCGACAAGGCCGTCTCCATCGTCACCAACTCGGGCAAATACGACGGCCTGACCTACGCCGACGCGGTGGACGCGGTGGCCGCCGACATGGCCGCCAAGGGCCTGGGCGAGAAGAAGATCACCTTCCGCCTGCGCGACTGGGGCATCTCGCGCCAGCGCTACTGGGGCACGCCCATCCCGATGATCAACTGCGCCGATTGCGGCTCGGTGCCGGTGCCGGAGCAAGACCTGCCGGTGGTGCTGCCGGAGGACTGTGTGCCGGACGGCAGCGGCAATCCGCTCAATAAATACGAAGCCTTCCTCAAGTGCGACTGCCCGCAGTGCGGCAAGCCGGCGCGCCGCGAGACCGACACCATGGACACCTTCGTCGATTCGTCGTGGTACTACATGCGCTATACGTCGCCGGGCGCCAACGCGTCCATGGTCGATGAGCGCAACGACTACTGGATGCCGATGGACCAGTACATCGGCGGCATCGAGCACGCCGTGCTGCACCTGCTGTACGCGCGCTTCTGGACCAAGGTGATGCGCGACTTCGGTATCGTCAAGTTCGACGAGCCTTTCACCAACCTGCTGACCCAGGGCATGGTGCTCAACGAAACCTACTTCCGCGAGGATGAAGCGGGCAAGAAGACTTGGTTCAATCCGGCCGACGTCGAAGTGACCCTGGACGACAAGGGCCGCCCGCAAGGCGCTACCCTGCAGGCCGACGGCAACCCGGTGTGCATCGGTGGCACCGAAAAAATGTCGA
>JBDSKP010000034.1:0-9540 GCA_039916925.1 Duganella sp. | reverse complement strand
CCAGCACCTGGGCCTCGGCCAGGTCAAGCCGCGACTGCGTCTCGATCTGGTCGGTGCGGGTGCCCTCGCCCTTCTTGTACAGCAGCTCGTTGACGTTCTTTTGCTCGACATACATGTCGCGTTCGGTCTTGGCGAACGCCACCTGGTCCTCCTTGAACAACACCTCGAAGTAGGCGCCGAGCACGCGCATCAGCACCTCCTGCGCCTGGCTGTCGAACTGGGCGGCGGCATATTCGCTTTGCGCGGCGCCCTGCTTGTAGCGCGCCCACGCGTCCATGCTGAACAAGGGCTGGCGCACCTGCACCGTCGCCGAGCGCGACAGATAATCCTGCGGGAACTTGCGCCCGCCCGTCTCGATGGTGGTGCGGTTCTGGCTGCCCGAGTAGGCGCCGTTGACCGACGGCAGCAAGGCCGAGCGGCCGAGGATGCGGTTCTCCTGGGCTCCCTCGTTCTGGTAGTAGGCGGCGCGGTAGGCGGTGTCGTTTTTCAACGCGGCGTCGTAGGCCTGCAGCAAGCCCAGCGCGCTGGCGCTGGCGCCGTGCAACAGGCCGGCGGCGGCCAGCGCCAGCGGCAGCAGGCGGCGCGAAGTCAAGGGACGCGTCATGCTCATTCCTCCGTCAGCGCCGAATGCGAACGGTCGAAGATCGGCTTCAGCAGATAGTTCATCATGGTCCGCTCGCCCGTTTTGATGAACAGCTCCACCGGCATACCGGCCACGATGTCGAGCTTTTTCTCGGCGATCAGCTTGGCGCCCTCCGGCGTGACCCGCGCCCGCACCTTGTAGTAGGGCTGACCGGTCTTTTCATCGACCGTGCGGTCGGCGCCGACCTGGATCACGGTGCCCGGAATCTGCGGTGTCTTGTTGGTGTTAAACGCCGAGAAGTGCAGCTCGACCGGCAGGCCGGCGTGCACGCGGTCGATCAAGTTGACCGCCAGTTGCCCCTCCACCACCAGCGCGTCCTCGGTCGGCACGATATCCATCATGCGCACGCCCGGGCCCACCACGCCGCCCTGGGTGAAGATGCTGGAACCGACCACCACGCCATCGACCGGCGCGCGCACCTCGGCGTTGGCGAACTCGAAGTGCTGGCCCTTGATCCGGCTCTCCATCGACTCGGTCTCCTTCTGCACGTCCGACAATTGGGAGCGCACTTCCCTCTGATATTCTTGGCTGCGTTGGTTGCGGCGCAGCTTTTGCTCGGCGATCTGGCGACGGGCGCGGGCGATGTTACCGATGTCTTCAGACACGGCGCCGCTGACCGAGGCGAAAGTGCGCTCCAGTTCGAGCAGGCGCGAGCGCGGAATATAGCCGTCCTTGGCCAGTTCGCGGCTGTTTTCCAGCTGCTCGCGCAGGAAACCCAGTTCGGCCTTTTTGCTGTCCCGCGCTTCCTCAAGGCCTTTGGCTTGCGCCTCGATCCCGGCCACCGCTTCACTCATCGCGCCCAGATCGCTTTCCAGCGCCATGCGACGGGAGCTCAAAAGTTGCGTTTGCAGGGCCATGGCGTCCCTCACCCGCGGATCATCCTTGTAAGGAAGCAGGCTGGGCGGAAAAGCCAGTGTCTTGGCGCCCGTCAGCTCCGCCGTCAGGCGCGCCTCGGCGGCGCGCCCGGCGATGTACTGCGCCACCGACATCTCCAGCGCCGAGCCGGCCTGTACGCTGTTCATGCGCACCAGCACCTGGCCGGTCTTGACGAAGTCGCCATCCTTGACCAGGATTTCCTGCACCGTGCCGCCGGTCTGGTGCTGCACCGCCTTGCGGTTGCCCTCCTTGGCCACGGTGCCCGACAGCGGCACCCCCTTGTCGAGCGGCGCGAAGCTGGCCCACAGCAGGAAGCCCAGCACGCCGAACAGGACGATGATCCAACCGAGCCGCGCATACGCGCCGGCGTCGGTGTTGACGGTCAGCGGCGCGACGTCGTGCGTCAGCACTTCGACCGCCGGTTCCGCCGGTTTATTAACGATGTTTACCATATTGATTACTCCTGGTTGCTGGCGGCGGGCTGCTCGGCGGTGGTCGCCGCCTGCGGCGCGGCCGCCGGTGCCGGGTTACCTTGTTGCGGGGCCACTTGTTGCTGGGCCGGCTGCTGGGCGGCGCGTTGTGCCTCGATCTGTTTCTGGTTCTGCTCGTTGAGCGCGGCCAGCACCTGATTGGTCGGGCCGAACATGGCCGCGATGCCGTCGCGCAGCAGCAGCAGCTTGGTGGTGGCCGCGATCGCGCTGGTGCGGTGCGTGATCAGCACCACCGTTTTGCCACGCACGCGCATGTCGTGCACCGCCTTGAGCAGCGCGGCCTCGCCGACATCGTCCAGGTTGGAGTTGGGCTCGTCGAGCACCAGCAGGGCCGGGTCGCCGTACATGGCGCGGGCCAGGCCGAGGCGCTGCTTCTGGCCGCCGGACAGGCCGGCGCCACCATCGCCCAGCAAGGTGTCGTAACCCTTGGGCATATGCAGCACCATGTCATGCACGCCGGCGCGCTTGGCCGCCTCGACCACCTTTTCCGAGTCGACCTGGCCGAAGCGGGCGATGTTTTCCGCGATCGAACCGCCGAACAACTCTATATCCTGGGGCAAATAGCCCAGGTGCGGTCCCAGTTCGGCCTTGTTCCACTGGTAAATGTCGGCGCCGTCCAGGCGCACCTTGCCCGCCAGCGCGGGCCACACGCCCACCATCAGACGCGCCAGCGTGGATTTGCCGCAACCGCTGGGGCCGATGACGCCCAGCACATCGCCCGCTTGCAGCGAGAAGGTAACGTTGCGCAGTATCGGCGCGGTGACGCCAGGCGGCGCGGCGGCCACGCCTTCGACCGACATCTGCCCGGTCGGCTTGGGCAGCGCCATGCCGGCGTCGCGCGCCGGATGGTTTTCCAGCAAGGTCGACAGACGTTCGTAGGAGCTGCGGGTGTTGCTCAAGCTCTTCCAGACGCCGATCACCTGTTGCACCGGCGCCAACGCGCGGCCGACCAGGATCGAGGCGGCGATCATCATGCCGGGCGTGATTTTGTTTTCCAGCACCAGCAGTGCGCCGAAGCCGAGTACCAGCGATTGCAGCGAGATCTGCACGAACTTGGTCACGGCGTTGATGACACCGGCCTTCTCGCTGGCGATCGCCTGCAGGTTGAGGAATTTGCTGTGCAACTTGAACCAGCGCGACTGCAGGTTCGGCAGCATGCCCATCGATTCGATCACCTCGGCGTTGCGCAGGTTGTTGGTGGCCAGCGTGCTGGCGGTGATGGCCATGGTGTTGGCTTCAGCCAGCGGCACATGGGTCACTTTTTCGTTGACGTAGGCCAGCACCACCAGCAGCGCCGTGCCGCCCAGGGCGAACAGGCCGAGCGCGGGCTCGAAGAAGAAGATGACGATCAGGTAGACCGGGAACCATGGCGCGTCAAAGAAGGCGAACAAAGCGTTGCCGGTCAAGAACTGGCGCAGGTTGGTCAGGTCCATCAGCGACTGGCCGGGATTGCCGCCGGCGGTCTTGAGGTTGCGCTCGAACGACGCGGTGTAGACACGCTTGTTGAGCTCCATGTCGAAGCGCGCGCCGACGCGCACCAGCACGAAGCTGCGCACCAGCTCGAGCAACGACATCAGCGCGTAGGCGCCGACGATCATCAACGTCAGCATGAGCAACGTGACCTCATTGTGGCTGGCCAGCACGCGGTCGTAGACCTGTAGCATGTACAGCGACGGCGCCAGCATCAGCAGGTTGACGATGGCGCTGAAGGCGCCGACCGTGTAGAAGGTCCGCTTGAAACTGAGCAGAACTTGTTCGATCTCGTTCTTGGGATTCAGAAGTTTTTTCATATGCTTAAAGATAGTCGCCGGGTCCGGGGCAAACTCATCGTTCGATGAGAACAAGCAATTATCCGTTAAATCCGCGAGGAAATGTGATTCACGTCACATTATTTTGCGTTTATGCCGCATTTTTAAGCAATTTACGACAAAAAAAAAACCTCCGGCACCGGAGTGACGGAGGTTTCTGTCCTGTCCAACCTCCCGCCGGAGCGGGAGGGAGGGCACCGTTATTAGGCGGTGACGACCAGGGTCTGGGTCGAGGCGTTGAACGAAGCGTGGGTCAGATCGACCGCGCCGGTCAGTTTCACAACGATATCGCTACCGTTGGTGAAGCTGCTGCCGTCGGCAACGTTCTCAACCACGTAGGTGTTGCCACCGACTTGGAACCACGAGATCGCGCCGGTGTTGGTGGCGTTGATCGCGGCGTTGGCGTAGTCCTGGAACACGGCGGTGTCGCCCAGAACAACTTTCGATGCCGTGAAGGTCTCGGCCGAACCCGTGTTAGCGAACTTGATGACATCGCCGACAGCGATGTCGGTGATGGTCGCGTAGCTGTTCACGTTGGTCGTTGCGGTGCCGATATCGAAGGTGTCGGTGCCTGCGCCGCCGGTCAGGGTGGTCAGGTTGCCGTGCACGATCAAGGTGTCGTTGCCCGCGCCGCCGATCAGCACGTCGTTGGTGCCGGTCGAGGTCAGGGTGTCGGCAGCCGAACCGCCGCGGATGGTCTCGGCCAGCACGCCAGTGGTCGAAACCACCAGTTTGCCGGTCAGGGCCGTCGCGTCGATCGAGGTCAGCGCTGCGTTGCCCGAACCAGCGGTCAGGGTGACGTTGGCGTCGCCGGTGATGACGATGGCTTTGGCGGCGTCAGCCACAACAGCCACGGTGTGGGTGTTGATGGTCGATGCTTTGGTGTCGTCGGCGGTGATGTTGATGGTTTCAACGTCGGCTGCCGTGACGGTGCCGAAGTTGATGTCGCCAGCGTTTTTCAGAACAACGTTCAGCACGTCGGCGGTGCCGGTGGCATCGGCCAGGACAGCTGCGACGCCAACGGTGTTGGCGCCGTCGAGTTCCACGGTGCTGGCAGCTGCCAGGTTGTCCAGCGTCAGGGTGCCGCCGGTCGAACCACCGATGACGACGTAGTTGATGTTGCTCAGGTTGGCCAGATCAACGGTCGCGTCGGCGCCGAAGGTGGTCACGCCGACTTTTTCGAACGACACCAGTTTCGACGCCAGGGTCGAGGTGGTGGTTGCAGCAGCAGCATCCACACCGGTCGCGAACACGATGGTGTCGGTGCCGTCGCCGCCGTTCAGCGTGCCGGTTGCCGAGGTTACGCCCGAAGCGAAGGCCAGGGAGTCGTCGCCGGCGCCCAGGTTGATCGCTTTGCTTGCAGCGGTGGTGGTGGTGACATTGTCAACGCCCGCGCCGCCGGTGTAGGTGGCTTTGGTGCCGTCGATGCTGATGGTGCTGGTGCCGGTCGATGCCGAGGTATTGACAGCGGTGGTGGTGGCAGCGGTAGCGATAGCGCTCACGCCAGCAGCGCCGGTCACGGTCAGGGTGACCAGTGCGCTCAGGGACGACGAGCCCAGATCCAGGGCCTTGCTACCGCCCACGTTCAGGGTCTTCACGCCGCCGGCGGTCAGGGCAATTTCCGAATCCGCGGTCGAGGTGGTCACGTTCAGGGTGGTGTACGAGCTACCCAGATCGATAGCGGCGGCACCGGTGACGTTGTTCACGCCCAGCGCCAAGGTGGTAGCGGTCGCGCTGGACACGGTCACAGCGGCGTCGCTGTTGGCCAGGCTCAGTGCGGTCAGCGAGGTCGACGTGATGCCGGTGGTGCCGTAGCCGTCAACGGTGACGGTGGCCAGCTTGCCGGTGCCTTCAGCGATGGTGACTGCGCCGGCGGTAACTGCCAGTTCGCCGGTGACGCCTTCAACTTCGGTCACGCCAGCGGTGCGAACCACGGTCAGCGCGGTACCGGAGGTGCCGGTCGACAGGGTCGAGCCCGCATCGGCTACGACAGCGGTCACGGTCACGGTGTCGCCAGTGACGGCGCCGATCGAGTAGTCGGCGCTCAGGGTGCCGGTGTACGAACCGTTGGCGACCACGCCGCCGCCTTGCACACCGCTAGCGGCGATGTTGGCGAAAGCGGCAGCGACTTGGGCCGCGGTCAGGGTCTTGGCGGCGGTGAAGGTCAGGCCATCGATGGTGACGGTCTGGCCGACGGTCAGCGACTTGAAGGTGATGACATTGGCTTCAGCGGTGCCGGCGACGGCAACGACTGCATCCGTACCAGCGGTGGTGGCGGTCTGCTGCACAACCACTTCGGTGGTGCCGGTGGTGCCGGTGATCGACACTGCGCCTTCGGTGATGACGTTGGTGGTCGCGGCCGTGTCGGTGGCGGCTTTGCTCGCGTCCGAGGTGGCGGTCTGGATCGCGGTGATTTTCGAACCACCCTCGATGGTGATGTCGCCGAAGGTGACGGCGGCGTTGTTGGTGGCGGCGCCGGTGACCGAAACAGCGACCAGGCCTTTGGCGGCGGTCGTTGCGCCGATGGTGATGTCGGCATCGCCGGTCACACCGGTGGCGCTGATCGAAACGCCATTGCCGCCGTCGACAATGATGTCGGCAGCCGCTTGGCTGGTGGCGGTGACGGAGATGGTGCCCGTGGTCGCGGTGGTCCCGCCCAGGGTGACGACGCTGCCCGACGAGGTCACGGTCTGCGACGAGCCGCCGTCGATGGTGATCGCACCGCCAGCGGTCACGCCGGCAACTTCAACGGCGGTGGTGGTGTTGGCCACGACGGTGGCGGCGGAAGCCTGGGTCACGGCCAGCTTAGTAATGCCAGCGATGGCGGTAGTAATATTGACGGCACCAGCGGCGCGGACCGAGACGTTTTCCAGGTTGGTCAGCGTGACGCCGGCTGGCAGGCCGGTGAAGGAACCGGTGGTTTGCAGGATGCGCAGCGTGTCGACGCCGGCGCCGCCGTCGATCGAGTCGAGGGCGTTCAGGGTGTCGTTGGCCGGGGTGGTGCCGTCGAGGATGGCGCTGAAGCTGTCGTTGCCGTTGGTGCCGACCAGGGTCTGCACAGCGGTGGTCAGGTCGGTGCTCGAGCCTGGGATCGAACCGGCAACGATGTCGCTGATGGTCGAATCGATGGTCGCCTGATAGGCTGGCACGTTGGTGGTGCTGTTGACGGTAGCCAGCAGGCCGCGCGAGGTGGCTGCGGCGGCGTCGCCCGAGAAGGCGTTGATTTCGGCGACGGTGTCCAGACCGGCGGTGAACGAGGTGGCCACGGCCAGCTTGTTGCTCACGGTGGCGGCGTCCAGCAGGCCTTGTGGGGTCTTGTTGTTCAGTGCGCCGTCGGTGATGGCGACAGCGGCGTTGGCGCGCGTCAGGCGGCCTTCAGCGATCTGCTGGATCCAAAACGCCCAACCTTCGACGTCCGGGGTGCGGCCCAGCACGTTTTTGTAGATGGCTTCGACGAACTTCGACAGGCCAACCTGGCTGTTGTCGGTGCCGTACAGGGCGGCCGATTCCGTGGAGCTGTTGAAGGTGTTGATCAGCACGGCGATTGGCGAACCGGTAACTTGTGCGGCCGTGTTCAGTTCGGTGAAGGTGGTAGGCGCATCCAGGGCTGCCAGTTGCGCGGTGAAGTTCTGCAGACCGAAGTAGTCAGCTGGACGGCCGAAGTACGACACATACAGTTGTTGTACTACCGAGACGTAATCTTGTGCTACAGCCATGATGTAATTCCTTTAAGTGTGGTTTAAACCAAAATTCTGCAATCCAGCCCAAACAGCGCTGTCTGCAACTGGACGCTTTTTTGCAGAAGGTCGGAGTATATTGCCATAGTGGGGGGGAGATGTTGTGACGGCCATCACAAAGCAATAGTTTTTTGGAGGAATTAAGCTTTTTTTGCACGATTGATGGTTTTATTCGCGCCGCCGCTGCCCGTTATTTCAGCAGGTGTGAATATTGGTGAGAATCCTAGGCGCCGCCGCCGGCCATAAAAAAATGCGGGCCCGCGGCCCGCATTCGATTGAATCGATATTATTTTAATATCGACCCGGCGATATTATCTTTTCCAGCTGGTGGCGCCGCTGATCACGGTATTCGGATAGGCGGTGTTTCTAAAGATATAAGCCGCCTCCTCCACATTGGCGCCGCTCACATAGCCGCGCACCACCGACGACGATTGCACCGTGCTCGACATTTCACCCTTGGCGTCGATCACGCCGCGCCCGCTGACGTCATAGTTGCTGCCGCCGGACGAAACGGCCAACGCGGTATTAAATGTGCGGTCGGCGAAGTTAATATCCAATCTGCCCGCGCCGATCGACGCCATCGATTGCGCGCCATTCTTTTGCACCGACACTTCGCTATTGGCCAGCGAGAATCCGACCATGCCTTCCTTGGGCATCACCAGCACCGCGCCCTGGTTGCGCGCGATCGCGTAATTATCGATGAACAGCGGATTATCGACCTTGTGATTGGCGATGGCGGCCGGCATCACGGCCGAATTGGCCACCGTCTGCCAACGCCCCCAGAACACTTCCTGCGCCTTGGGCGGCAGCGGGGGCGGCGGGGGCGGCGGCGGCGGCGGCGGCGCCACCACCACCGGCGGCGGCTCGACCACCATCGTCGGCGGCGGCGCCACGGTCGGCGTGTCCTGCTGCTGCGTGGCGGCCGGCCGCACCGCGTTGAGCGACAGCTCCGAGCGCTGCGGGTCGAGGTTGACCTGGCCGACCGGCAGCGCGCTGGCCGAGCTCTTGCCCGCCGGCTCGTCGGAACGGGGCTTTTCCACCTGGTCGGGCGACAACGCCGGGTTGTTGAGCAGTTGCGGCGCGCTTTCGCCGCGCCGCACTTGCAGCATCATGCCGGCCTTGCCGGCGAACAATTCGCGGCTGGCCTTGCCATCGCAGGGGCCGACGCCCTCGGCGCGGCAGGCGCCGCCGAAGCCGCTGACGACCACCCCGCCCGAGACCACCAGCACGCGCGAGGTCTGCTGGTCGGTGTAGACGATGAAGTCGGTGCCGCGCACGCCGATGGCCGCCACCGGGGTGTTGAAACGGAAATTCTCGCGCGACGCCTTGACGCCAGTGCCGGAGATGGCGCGCGCCACGCCGCTGAGCAACTCGAGCTTGACCCGGGTGTTGCTGGCGTTGGCGCCGTCGATCTTGTACACCGTCACGCGCGCCTTGCTGTTCGAGCGCACAATCAGGAAACCGTTGTCCACCGTCTTTATATAGACGTAGCCGTCGGCGCCGGTGACGATGTCGTCGCCCTCGTTGACGGCGGCGTCGGTGGCGGCGGCGCGGCCGGCCAACTGCACGTGGCCGGTGGTAAACACCACGCGCCCGGCCTCGCCGGCGCGCGCCCACGGCGCCGCCATGGCCAACACCACCCCGCCCGCCATCAAATATTTCCTGAACATAAAATTCTCCTTAGACCGCATTGTCCTCCAATCGGCCGCGAAGTCTGTGACTGCAATCACAACTTGCAACTGTTACAGCTTGTTACAGACGGCATCGGCGGTTGTGACGGCGACACCTTCCCCGGTTATACTAGCGGTTTCCCGATAACATTCCTGCCAGAAACTTCCTGCCGGCCCCCGATCACCTCCTATGACCACACCGGCCTCCTTGCGCGCCAACCCGCGCGCCGCCCTGCTGTCGCGCCATCTGATCGCGGCCATCGCGCTCGGCCTGTGCGCGTGGCCGCAGCTGGCGTCGTCGCCGGCGTGGCTGCA